>DASZMW010000026.1:0-23608 GCA_035551735.1 Humibacter sp.
TCCCGCACTGCTCGTCTCGCTTTTCCAAGTGATGATCTGGTTCCACCTGACGAACTCGCTCTTCGGGCTGTCGCTGATCTACTCGACGTTCCAACTGCCCTTCGCCATCTTCATGATGCGGAACTCCTTCGATTCGCTCCCCGGAGAGCTCGTCGAGGCGGCGGAGATCGACGGATGCACGAAGATCACGGCCCTGCCCCGCGTACTCCTGCGCCTGGTCTCGCCGGGAATCGTCACGGTCGCGCTGTTCGCGTTCGTCGCGGCGTGGAACGAGTTTCTCGCCGCTCTTGTGCTCTTGAACAACAACCCTGACTTCACTCTGCCCGTGGCGCTGATGAACGCTCAGTCGGGACCGATGAACACCATCGACTGGGGAGCACTTCAAGCCGGAATCACGGTCATGATGCTGCCGTGTGTGCTGCTGTTCATCCTGCTGCAGCGCTACTACGTATCCGGTCTCGTGTCGGGATCGGTGAAGTGACGGACACGACGGATCCTTCGCCGGCCATCGCCGACGACGTGCGCGGCGAACCGAATCGGATCGGGCAGACATCCGACCGGTCGAACAGAGCGGATCGCGTGCGCACTCCGGTGTGCAGCACGACTCTAGAGGTGGCGCCGTCGTTCCAAGAGGGACGATTCGACGCTCTTGCCGTTGACTGTCCGTTCGTGTTCTCCCTCGCGGGCCGTCAGGGCATGACCTTCGTCGGATGGGATGGAATCGGGTACCAGACGGCGCTCACGTGGAAGCAGGATGGCCAGTGGACTGCCCCGGAGGTGATCCTGCCGCGGGATCCTGCCAGCGAGGTGCGACGGTACAACTCGGCATTGACCAGCATCGTGCGCGACAACGATCTGTCGTCGCCGGGAAACCTTCGGAACTTCGACGGGTGGTATCTCGGCACCTTCCACGCGTATCCGGCGCCAGGCTATGAGGCCGGACCCGGGATCATCGGCTTCGTGCGCAGCCGCGACCTCGTGCACTGGGAGGAGACGGGCGAGCGGCTGAGCCCGGCAGACGGTGGTGCCTGGGAGAACGGCGGACTGTACAAGTCGTGGCTGATGGAGCACGACGGACTGTTCTACGTGTTCTACAACGCGAAGAACAGAGATGTGTTCGGAACGGTCGCCGTTCCGCCACCCTGGGTAGAGCAGACCGGTGTCGCTGTGTCGAGCGACCTCTCGAACTGGCGACGGCTCCAGGATGAGCCGGTTCTGCGCGTCGGGCGATCGGGCGATTTCGATGAGATCTTCGCATCGGATCCGTGCGTGCTCAGAGACCGAGACCGTTGGGTGATGTTCTATTTCGGACTCGCGGCTGACGGGCACGCGCGGGAGGGATATGCGACATCCGACGATCTGGTGCAGTGGGAGAAGTCCGGTGAGCTTCTCATCGATGTCGGTGCAGCGGGATCGATCGACTCCACTCACGCTCACAAACCCGCTGTGATCAGTTGGGAAGGCCGTCTTGAGCACTACTACTGCGCCGTGGCGCCGCGAAGTCCGATTCGAGTCGGCGACACTGAGCAGCACGAGTTCCGAGGGATCGCGAAGGCCACGAGCGGTGACGTTCTGGTCGATTGAGGCGTCAGCGGAAGGTCGCGAGCAAGCGCTGCAGAGAGTCGAGACGCGCGTGGCCCAGTTCGCCGAGCTCACCGGCATCCACCGCCTCGATGATCGCACAGTCCGGTGCGTCGGGCAGATGCGTGCAACCGCGGGGACAGTTCTCGGCGATCGCCGCCAGATCGGTGAACGAGCGCAGGATGTTCGCGGGGTCGACGTGCCCCAGCCCGAACGAGCGCACGCCAGGCGTGTCGATGATCCAGCCGTCGCCGTATGGTGTGCGCAGCCTCAGCGACACCGTGGACGACGATGTGTGTCGTCCCCGTCCCGTCACCTCGTTGACGTGTCCGATAGCGCGGTCGGCGCCCGGCACGAGCGCGTTCACCAGCGTGGACTTGCCCACTCCGGAGTGCCCGACGGCGACGGTGTCGTGGCCGACGAGAGCCTTGCCGAGCTCCTCGATCGGGATGCCGGAGGCCGTCGCGTCGGTCTGCGCCGTCGTCTCCTTGACGCCGCGAACGTGGTCCCGTTCCCCGGCTGATGAGCTCAGGTACACCGGTAGGTCGAGCCCTGCGAAGTTCTCCAGGAACGGTGCGGGATCGGCCAGGTCCGTCTTGGTGATGACGAGCAGCGGTGCGATCCCTGCGTCGTACGCGGCGACCAGATAGCGGTCGACGAGCCTCGTGCGCGGTTCGGGATTCGCGGCGGCCACCACGATGAGCATCTGGTCGGCGTTGGCGACGATGACGCGCTCGACGGCATCCGTGTCGTCTGCGCTGCGCCGCAGCAGCGTGCTGCGATTCCGGAGGCGAACGATGCGCGAGAGCGTGCCCTCGTCGCCGGTGGTGTCTCCGACGAGGTCGACGCGATCACCGGTGACGACTGCCTGTTTGCGCATCTCGCTGGCGCGCGCTGCGATCGCCTCGTGCTCGTCCGGCGTGTTCTCGTCGACGAGCACGGTGTATCGGCCGCGGTCCACGCCGAGCACTCGGCCGATGACCGCGTCTTCGTGCTCGGGGCGCATCTTGCTGCGCGGACGATTGCCCTTCGGATTCGGACGAACGCGCACCGACGTCTCGTCGTACTCGTCGTACGGCTCATCTTCGTCGTCGGTCTCCCACCAGCTCACGCCGTCGGCCTCGTCATCCGCCTGCGACGAGTTCGCCCTGGTGGCCATCACCTGTCACCATGTCGCGCCAGAGCGCGGTGAACTGGGGGAGCGTCTTGTGGGTCGCCTCGACGTTCTCGATCTGCACGCCGGGCACGACGAGGCCGATGAGCGCGCCGGTGGTGGACATGCGGTGGTCTTCGTAGCTGTGCCACACGCCGCCGTGCAGCGCGCGAGGAGTGATGTGCAGCCCGTCGTCGAGCTCGTCCACCTCGCCGCCCAGTCCACGGATCTCGTTCGCCAGCGCCGCCAGCCTGTCGGTCTCGTGATTGCGGATGTGTCCTATGCCGGTGATCGTGCTCGGTGAGTCGGCGAGAGCGGCCAGCGCGACGATCGTCGGTGCGAGCTCGCCGCCGGCGCTCAGGTCGAGTTCGACCCCGCGGATGCCGTCGCCACCGCGCACCGTCAGCGCACCGTTCGCGCGTTCAACCCTCGCGCCGAACGCCGGCAGGATGCCCGCGAGTTCGGCACCGACCTGCGTGGTGGCATCCGGCCAGTCGGTCACGGTCACGCTCCCGCCGGTGGCGATGGCCGCCGCGAGGAAGGGCGCGGCGTTGGAGAGGTCGGGCTCGATGTTCAGGTCGCGTGCGGCGATCGCGCCTGGCGTGACGACCCACTCGCCCGTCGCAGGGCTGTCGACCCTCACGCCACGCCGTGCGAGCGCGTCGATGGTCATCTCGATGTGCGGAAGGCTCGGCAGCCGCTCACCGACGTGCGTGAGGCGCAGGCCGTCGTCGAAACGCGCGGCCGAGAGTAGGAGGGCCGAGACGAACTGGCTGGATGCCGACGCATCGATATCGACAGCACCGCCCGCCACCCGGCCCATACCGTGCACCGTGAAGGGGAGGCCACCGCGGCCCGCGTCGTCGAGGTCGACCCCCAGCGCGCGCAGAGCGTTGACGATGCCGCCCATCGGGCGTCCCCGAGCGGAGTCGTCGGCGTCGAACGTCGTCGGGCCGAGGGCCAGCGCCGCGACGGGTGGTACGAATCGCATCACCGTTCCGGCCTGGCCGCAGTCGATCGTGGTGCTCCCGGTCAGCTCCTCGGGCGGCGTCACGAGCCAGTCGCGACCGAATGCCCCGCTGCCGTCGCGTTCCTCGATGCGGACGCCGAGCGCCCTCAGCGCTTGGACCATGTTCGCGCTGTCTTTCGAGTGCAGGGGTGCGCGGATCAGCGATGGGCCATCCGCCAGCGCTGCGAGCACGAGCTCGCGATTCGTGATCGACTTCGAGCCGGGGAGGGACACCCTGGCACGCACCGCGCCGTCGGCCACCGGAGCAAGCCAGAGGGCATCCGGTTCGACCGGAGTGTTGTCGCCGTACGGATCGAAGTCCGGGGCGGAATATTTCGAGATCAGCATCGCTTGTCTAGGGTATCGGCGTTACGTGAGCCGAGACACGGAGAGGACCGAGCGAATGGCACAAGCGCTGCTGGATGCGCCGCTCATGCTCGACTCGATCGACAGCCGCACGGCGGTTGCACAGGCAGGGGTCTCGCAGGGCGTCAGCCTAGACTGGGGTGCGATGTCGACCCCAATCGAGGAACCCGTTCAGGACCTCGGCGCGCTGTTCGAAGAGCAGGCGCTGCCGTTCATGGATCAGCTGTATGCGGCGGCGCTGCGCATGACGCGCAACCCCGCCGACGCACAAGACCTGGTTCAGGAGACGTTCGTCAAGGCCTACGCCGCGTTCGCCCAGTTCAAACAGGGCACGAACCTGAAGGCCTGGCTGTACCGCATTCTCACGAACACGTTCATCAACACGTACCGCAAGAAGCAGCGCGAGCCGTACCAGAACGCGATCGACGAGCTCGAGGACTGGCAGCTCGGCGGGGCCACCTCGACGACGTCATCGACGTCGCGGTCGGCCGAGGCCGAGGCGATCGACCACCTGCCGGACTCCGACGTCAAGAACGCGTTGCAGGCCATTCCGGAAGACTTCCGTCTTGCGGTCTACCTGGCCGACGTCGAGGGCTTCTCCTACCAGGAGATCGCCGACATCATGAAGACCCCGATCGGCACCGTGATGAGCCGCCTGCACCGTGGCAGGCGAATGCTCCGCGAGTTGCTGACGGATTACGCGCACGAGCGAGGCCTGAGCGCCGTTCAGAATTCGGATGCTGCCCCCAGCAGCCGGAGACGGCGAAGCACCGCGACCGTGCAGAACACCGGGAGCACCTCATGACCGACTGCGGCTGCACCAAAGCCAAAGAAGACCTCGAAGAATATCTGCACAACGAGTTGCAGGCCGACGACGCGGCAGACATCCGAGAGCACCTCGAGACGTGCTCCGACTGTCAGAGCGAGGTGCACGTGGGCATCGTGCTCACCGAAGTCGTGCAGCGGGCCTGCAAAGAGACAGCGCCCGAAGAGCTTCGTGTGCAAGTGATGGCGAAGCTGAGGACCATACAGTCGCACTGAGCCTATTCGCACGCCGGTCCTCGCCCGGCGTGCCGCTGTTGGTTGAGCGGATGGTCGCGTTCGGCGGCGTGCACGCCGCCGCCTCGTGGAGCGGGGCGCGTTCGCGAGATGGCTGGGCGGCTCACCCGTAGGGGTTGTCCGGCCGCTTCGGTGCGATTTCTAGTGGGAGCCGCCGCAACATCGGGCGGTGGCTGGCTGTCGGCGGGGTTTCAGCGAGAGCGGAAGCAGTAGACGAGACCGTGGGTATCACCTACGGTCTCGTCTACGTGTCACGGTCTCGCGGCAGAGGACCTGACAGGCCCGGCCGTGAGACTGCGCCTAGAGCGTGATCGCTCGCCTGATCAGGTCTGTCTGCTCCTGTGCATGGCGCTTCGCCGACCCCGTTGCGGGGGAGGCGGATGCCGCCCGCGAGTAGACGCCGAGCGGCGGCAGCCCCGCCTTGGCGGACTCGAGCGCCATGTAGATCCACGCACCCTGATTTTCAGGCTCGTCCTGAAGCCATGCGAACTCCGCGTTCGGATATCCGGCAAGCACGCTCTTCAGCTGCTCGGCCGGGAACGGGTAGTACTGCTCGACCCGAACCAGCGCGACCTGGTCGTTCGGGTTCTTGTCGAGCTCGTTCTTGGCGTCGTAGTAAACCTTGCCCGACATGATGAGCACACGCTTGACCGCGGTCTTGTCCACGCCACGCTGGTCGTCGATCACCTGCTGGAACGAGCCGGAGGTGAACTCCGACACATCGCTCGTCGCACCGCGCAGACGAAGCATCGCCTTGGGGGTGAAGACCACGAGCGGCGTGCGCGGACGCGAGTACGCCTGCCTGCGCAGCAGGTGGAAGTACGACGCGGGGGTCGACGGACGCGCGACGGTCATGTTGTTCTCGGCGCTCAGCTGCAGATAACGCTCGATGCGTGCCGAGGAGTGGTCGGGTCCCTGTCCCTCATAGCCGTGCGGCAGCAGCAGCACGAGCGACGAGCGCTGGCCCCACTTCTGCTCGGCGGAGGAGAGGAACTCGTCGATCACGGTCTGGGCGCCGTTGCCGAAGTCGCCGAACTGCGCTTCCCACAACACGAGGGCATCCGGCCGCTCGACCGAGTAGCCGTACTCGAATCCCATCGCCGCGTACTCGCTGAGCAGGGAGTCGTAGATCCAGAATTTCGCCTGGTTGTCGCTGAGGTTCGCCAGCGGCAGCCACTCCTGGCCGTTCACCCTGTCGTGCAGCACGGCCTGACGCTGCACGAACGTGCCGCGCCGGGAATCCTGGCCGACCAGTCGCACCGGAGTGCCCTCGAGCAGCACGGATCCGAGAGCGAGCAGTTCGCCCATCGCCCAGTCGATGCCGCCCTTCTGGGTCATCTCGATGCGCTTGGTGAGCAGCTGCTGCAGCTTGGGGTGAACCGTGAAACCGGCGGGCTTGTTGTCGAACGCCTGGCCGATCGTCTCGATCACGGCTTCGGACACGCCGGTGGTGGCGAGGTCGCCGTGACCGGCGTTGCCCTGCGCCTCCGGCAGCTCGAGATCGTTGATGGAGGCACGGTTGCCGGAGACCACCGGAATGGAGCCGGTCTGGGCCGCGTGGGTCTCGGCGAATGCACGCTCCAGACGCTCCTGGAAGTCCTGGTGCGCCTGCTCGTACTCCTCTTCCGAGATATCGCCGCGTCCGACCAGCGCCTCGGTGTACAGGCGGCGAACGGAGCGCTTGGCCTCGATGAGGTTGTACATCAGCGGCTGCGTCATCGACGGGTCGTCGCCCTCGTTGTGGCCGCGACGGCGATACACGATCAGGTCGATGACGACGTCGCGCTTGAACTCCTGGCGGTACTTGTACGCCAGTTCGCCCACCCGCACAACCGCTTCGGGGTCGTCGCCGTTCACGTGGAAGATCGGTGCCTGAATCGTCTTGGCGACGTCTGTCGCGTAGACCGACGTACGGCCCTCGCTGGGCGGCGTGGTGAAGCCGACCTGATTGTTGATGTTGATGTGGATGGTTCCGCCTGTGCGGTACGCACGCAGCTGGGACATCTGCATCGTCTCGACCACGATGCCCTGACCGGCCATCGCCGCGTCGCCGTGGATGAGCACGGGCAGCGTCAGGAACGTGCCGGCCGGCCGCCTGTCTTGCTTGGCCCTTGCGATGCCCTCGAGCACACCGTCGACGACCTCGAGGTGCGAAGGGTTCGCCGCAAGGTAGACGGCGATCTCCTTGCCGTTCGCGCCGGTGAACGTGCCCTCGGTGCCCAGGTGGTACTTCACGTCGCCCGAGCCGCCGACCGTTCGAGGGTCTTGCGCGCCCTCGAACTCGCGGAAGATCTGGCCGTAGGTCTTGCCTGCGATGTTGGTCAGCACGTTGAGGCGACCACGGTGCGCCATGCCGATCGCGACCTCGTCGAGGTCTTCCTGCGCTGCCTGCTGCAGCACGGCATCCAGAAGCGCGATCGTCGACTCGCCGCCTTCGAGGCTGAACCGCTTCTGCCCGACGTACTTCGTCTGCAGGAACGTCTCGAACGCCTCTGCTTCGTTCAGCCTGCCGAGGATTCGCAGTTGCTCGTCGTGCGTCGGCTTCTCGTAGGGCACCTCGATGTGGTCCTGGATCCACTTGCGCTGTGCCGGGTCCTGGATGTGCATGTACTCGATGCCGACGGTGCGGCAGTACGAGTCGCGGAGCACGCCGAGGATGTCGCGCAGCAGCATCTGCCGCTTGTCGCCGCCGAACCGACCGGTGACGAACTCGCGGTCGAGGTCCCAGAACGTGAGGCCGTGGGTGGCGATGTCGAGGTCGGGGTGCGTTCGTTGCTTGTACTCCAGCGGGTCGATGTCGGCCATCAGGTGGCCGCGTACGCGGAACGCGTTGATGAGTTCCTGCACGCGAGCGGTCTTGTCGACGGCGCTTGCCAGGTCGACGCTGATATCTTCCGCCCAGTGGATCGGGTCGTAAGGGATGCGCAGCGCGGCGAAGATGTCTTCGTAGAAGTGACGCTGGCCGGTCAGCAACTCGTGCACGATCTTCAGGAACTCGCCGGAGCCTGCACCCTGGATGACCCTGTGGTCGTAGGTGCTGGTGAGCGTGATGGTCTTGCCGATGCCGAGCATCGTGAGCGTCTTCAGGCTCGCGCCCTGGAACTCCGCCGGGTACTCCAGCGCACCGGCGCCGATGATGCAGCCCTGCCCCTTCATCAGGCGAGGCACCGAATGCACGGTGCCGATGCCGCCCGGATTCGTGAGCGAGACGGATGCCCCGGCGAAGTCATCAGCTGTGAGCTTGTTCGACCTGGCCCGCTTGACGAGGTCTTCGTAGGCTGCGAGGTAATCGCCGAACGTGAGCGACTCCGCCCGCTTGACCGCCGGGACGAGAAGTGCGCGCGACCCGTCCGGCTTCGGCAGGTCGATCGCGATGCCCAATCCGACATGCGCGGGGGAGACCACTGACGGCTTCCCGTCGACGACGTCGTAGAAGACATTCTGGCTCGGGTACTGCTTGAGCGCCTGAATGAGCGCCCAGCCGATGATGTGGGTGAAGCTCACCTTGCCACCGCGCGTGCGCTGCAGGTGGTTGTTGATGACGATGCGGTTGTCGATCATCAGCTTCGCAGGCACGGTGCGAACGCTGGTCGCGGTCGGCACCGTGAGGCTGGCGTCCATGTTCGTGGCGAGCGACTTGGCCATGCCGCGCAGCGGGCTGACGACAGGCTGGGGCTCTTCTTGCTGTGCGTCGTCTTGACGTAGGACGGTCTGCGGGGCCGTGACCGGAGCATCCGCCGGCACCGGAGTGGGGCGAGGCGCGACGGACGTGGTGCGCGCCACGGGCTGCGTTGCCGGTGTCTGCGCCGCGGGTGCCGGTGCCGCGGGTGCTTGTGCCGCGGGTGCCGGAGAGACCTGCCCGGCGGCAGGTGCCGGAGCATCGGATGCCGTGAGGAGAGCTGCGGGAACCTCGGCCGGTGTCGCGGCGTCGGTCTGGGCCTCAGCGGCGGGAGCCTGCGGTACGGCAGGCTGCGCCTGTTGTGCCGGCTGGGCATCCGCTGGGGGAGAGGCGGGAGCCTTGGCCTGGCCGGGCGTGTAAGCCTCGAGAATGGGCCACCACGACTTGTCGACCGAGTTCTTGTCGACGATGTACTGCTCGTACAATTCGTCGACGAGCCATTCGTTGGCTCCGAATTCCCCCGCTGCTCCTTCGTCTGTTCCTACACCGGTCAACTGGCTCGACACAGCCGTTCGCCCACTCTCTTCGTTGATTGGAAATTCCGGGAGGAATCCGATCGCTGAGGGCACAGCCGACCGGCCTTCCGACCGGAAGTCAAGCCTAATCGAATCGTCCGAGCGGCGTAGCCTTGCGCGGCGCGTCGACACAGCCGGCTCGCAGGCTTCCAGCAGGGCGGTCTACCGTTGTACTCATGCAGTTCTATGGGACGGCGCCGACGCACGATCTGACCTATTCCGACGTCTTTCTGGTGCCAAGCAGATCGAATGTCACGAGCCGCCTCGATGTCTCGCTCGCAACGGGCGACGGTTCGGGGGCGAGCATCCCGATCGTGTCGGCGAACATGAACTCGGTGACCGGCCCGCGGCTGGCCGCGACGCTGGCTCGTCGTGGCGGGCTCGGTGTGCTCCCGCAAGACATGCATCCGCAAGACCTCGAGGCCGCGATCGCCTGGGTGAAGTCTCAGCCTGTGGCATTCGACTCGCCGTTCGTGATGAGCCCCGACGAGTCGGTGCAGGAGGCCCTCGCCGTCGTTCCACCGATCGCGGGGCACGGCATCGTTCTGCACGACGCTGATGGCCGGTACGTCGGATGTCTGTCGGCGCTCGACCTCGCCGCCGCGCTCCCCGACGCCAGGCTCGGCGAACTGCTGCATGGTTCGCGGGCATCGATCGATGCCGAGGACGTTCCGAACGGCCGCGCGGCATTCGATCTGCTCGACGCGGCGGGACTCGACTTCGCCCCCGTGCTCGACCACGGTCGGGTGATCGGCACGATCAATCGCACGAGCGCCCTGCGCTCCACGATCTACGACCCGGCTCTGGATGCCGACGGCCGGCTCCGCGTCGCGGCCGCCATCGGCATCAACGGCGACATCGAGGGCCGAGCGAAGGCACTCGTCGCGTCCGGCGTCGACGTGTTGGTTCTCGACACCGCCCACGGAGACCAGGACAGCATGCGCCGCGCCATCCATACGGTCGCCGGCCTCCGACTCGGCGTGCCGATCGTTGCAGGGAATGTGGTCACGGAGCAGGCGGTGCGCGATCTCGTTGCGGCGGGCGCGGACATCCTGAAGGTCGGAGTCGGACCAGGCGCCATGTGCACGACACGCATGATGACCGCCGTCGGCAGGCCGCAGTTCTCGGCCGTTCTCGAGACGGCGGCAACCGCTCGCGAGCTCGGAGCCCACGTGTGGGCTGACGGCGGGGTGCGGTATCCGCGTGACGTGGCGCTGGCGCTCGCCGCGGGAGGATCGTCGGTGATGATCGGCTCCTGGTTCGCCGGCACGGTCGAGGCACCCGGACGACTGCAGACGGATGCTCAGGGCCGGCTCTACAAAGAGAGCTGGGGCATGGCATCCACCAAGGCCGTGCAGCAGCGCTTCGAACGGCTGTCGCCGTACGAACAGGCCCGCAAGAAGCTCTTCGCCGAGGGGATCTCCAGCTCGAGCATCTACCTCGACCCGCTGCGGCCATCGGTGGAAGACCTTCTCGACATGATCACCACCGGGCTGCGCAGCTCGTTCACGTACGCCGGAGCGCGGTCGCTGACGGAGTTCCACGACCGCGCGTTGGTGGGCATCCAGTCCGCGGCCGGCTACGAAGAGGGCAAGGCGCTTCCCGTCAGCTGGTGAGGCGGTGCTGCGCTGCTCGCACGCGCAGGTCGCGGGCGAGATAGTCGCGACCCTCGGCGACAAGTCGCAGAAGCGCGGCCGGCGCATCGTCGTTCGCTGACAGCCAGGCATCTGCGTCGGTCAGGGAGTCCCCTCGCGGGAACAGTCCGTCGACGATCAGCTCGGCCATCTCAATGCTGCGCTGTGCCCACACCTCACGGAGCGCGGCGAAGTACTCACCGTCGTGGCGCGCGGTCAGGTCACGCCTGCCGCCCGCCGTGAAGCCGGCGATGGTGGCTTCCAGATGGTCATTGCTCAGCGATGTATCGGTGAGCGCGGCGTTCCAGGCATCCGCCTTGACCCATTCGAGCGGCCGGGAGGCGAGGGCCTCGATCAGCGCTGTGCGTCCGGATGCCGTGTCGTCGCGGGCGAGCTCTGCCAACAGCATGGACTCGTCTGCGTTGCCGGTCGTGGCGAGCGCCGAGGACAGGGACCACCGCAGGTCGGGATCGAGCGCGAGGCCCTCGGGCGTCGCCGCCGATCCGTCCAGAATCGCCAGGATGTCAGCGGCCCTGCCGTCGTCGTAGCTTGCAGCCCCCGCGACAGCGCGCGCCCAGGCGAGCTGCGCCCCGCTCCCCGGCTCGGCGGAGACCAGGCCAGACCACGTCGTCCGCAGCCATGCCGAGCGTTCGGCGGTGCGCGCCGACTCTGGCACGTAGTGCTGAATCGCGAACAGCGCGTTGCCGAGCACCGCAGCCAGCAGGCCGGTGTTCGTCTCGGCCGTCGCATGCCCCCGCGCGACGGCCAGGTATCGTGCCACCGGGTAGTCGCCGTCCCTGGTCGCGTTCCACAGCGACGACCAGACGAGCCCTCTGGCGAGCGGGTCGACGATGGCACTGAGTTTGGCTTCGACGGTGGCAAGGGACCGCTCGTCGAGCCGTACCTTCGCGTAGGTCAGGTCGCCGTCGTTCAGCAGAACGAGCGCGGCATCCTTGTCGCCGATGCCCACCGGCTCGCCCGCCACGTCGAACTCACGCCGTGTGCGTCGCACGATGGCGCCCGACGCGTCGGCGTCGTACCAGCCGACGGCCAGACGGTGCGGGCGATCATCGGATGGCACGATCGCGAGGCCGTTCGGTCCTTGCGCGACGGTGAGAGTCGTCACGCCGGTCGTCTCGAGCCAGTGAGTCGACCAGGCTCGCAGATCGCGGCCGGATGTCTGTTCCAGAGCTTCGAGAAGATCGTTCAGCGTGGTGTTGCCGAACGCGTGCTCGCGAAAGTAGTGGCGCGCACCGTCGAAGAAAGCATCCCTTCCCACGTAGGCGACGAGCTGCTTGAGCACAGCAGCGCCCTTCGCGTAGGTGATGCCGTCGAAGTTCAACTTCGCGGCTTCGAGGTCGACGATGTCGGCGGCGATCGGATGCGTCGTCGGCAGCTGATCCTGCAGGTACGCCCAGGTCTTGCGGCGCTCGGCGAAGCTCACCCAGGCATCCGGCCAGGCGGTCGCCTCCGCGACGGCGAGCGAGCCCATGTAGTCGGCGAACGACTCCTTGAGCCAGAGGTCGTCCCACCACTTCATTGTGACCAGGTCGCCGAACCACATGTGCGCCATCTCGTGCAAGATGGTCGTCGCGCGACGCTCGTGCTGTGGGGCCGTCGCCGCTCCGCGGAAGATGTACCGCTCGGTGAACGTGACGCATCCGGGGTTCTCCATCGCGCCGAGGTTGTATTCGGGCACGAGCACCTGGTCGTATTTGCCCCACGGGTACGGGTAGTCGAAGGCATCCGCGAAGAAGTCGAGCCCTTGCCGGGTGACTTCGAGGAACTCGTCGGCGTCGAGGTGCTTGGCCAGGGACCGGCGGCAGTAGACGCCGAGCGGCACGGTGCGTTCTCCGCGGCTCCAGACGCCTTCTTCGCGATGGTACGGGCCGGCGATGACCGCGGTGATGTACGTGGAGATGGGCAGCGTCGGCTCGAAGACGACGCGTTGCACGTCGCCGTTCACGGTGTGGCCCGCGACCGACTGGTTCGAGACGACCGTCCAGCGGGCTGCGGCGTGCACCACGAAGGTGAAGGGCGCCTTCAGGTCCGGCTGCTCGAAGCAGGCGAAGACTCGCCGGGCATCCGCCGGTTCGTACTGCGTGTAGAGGTAGGTCTCCGCGTCCACGGGGTCAGTGAAACGGTGCAGCCCTTCGCCCGTGCGGCTGTACGCCGCCTTTGCCACGATGGTCACCGTGTTCTGCGCGTCGAGACCGTCGACCAGGATGCGCGCGCCGTCGTAGCGCACGTCGACATCGTGCCCGTTCAGGGTGACGGACTCGACATTCGATCCGATGAAGTCGAACCAAGTCGACTCGGCGGTCGCGGCGAACTCGACGGTGGTCGTGCTGGAGAATGCCTCGACCGCCGGATCGGCGGCGGCGCTCAGGTCGAGCTCGACCCGGTACGAGTGCACGGTCAATGCGCCGGATCGGGCGGATGTCTCGGCTCTGGTCAGGTTGGCGGAGCTCATGTGCCCCATCGTTTCACGCTCTTGTCAGGTGCTCGTTCCGTATAATCGGCAGGACAATGGACGACCCTCCCCCTGCCTGTTCGCCCAGCTTTCCGCGTGGCATGACGCCGCTGCGCGAGCGTCCTCGCTTCAGTGGCAGGTGGAGCGCGTGATCGAGTGGATCATGCTGGCTGCCGGCATCGTGCTCACGATCGGCACCGGATTCTTCGTCGCCAGCGAGTTCGCGCTCGTCAACCTCGACCGGGCTGATCTCGAGGCACGGCGCGATCGCGGTGAGACCCGGCTCGGCATGACGATCGCCGCGCTGAAGATCACCTCGACGCATCTCTCGAGCGCCCAGCTCGGCATCACGCTGACGACGCTGCTCACCGGTTATCTCCTCGAACCGGCGATCTCGTCGCTGCTCGCGCCGGGGCTGACGGCGATCGGGATGCCGGAAGGCGCCGTGTCGCCGATCGGCACGGTTGTCGGCATCGTGCTCGCAACACTGGTGTCGATGATCCTCGGCGAGCTGGTCCCCAAGGGCTTCGCGCTCGCCCTGCCGCGCACGACCGCGAAGATCGTGATCCCGTTCCAGACGGCGTTCACCATGGTGTTCCGGCCCGCGGTGTTCGTGCTGAACGCGAGCGCCAACGGCGTGCTCAGGCTGTTCGGTGTCACACCGAAAGAGGAGCTGTCGGGCGCGCGCAGTGCGGAGGAACTGGCATCCCTCGTGCGCCGTTCGGCCAGCGCCGGGTTGCTCGAGTCCGACACCGCGACGCTGCTGGACCGCACGCTGCGGTTCTCGGAGCACACCGCCTCCGACGTGATGACGCCGAGGCCGCGGGTGGCGAGCGTGCGGCGCTCCGACCCCGCGACGGAGATCCTCGCGCTGGCCAGAAGCACCGGGTACTCGAGGTTCCCCGTCGTCGACGACGACATCGACGACATCGTCGGCGTCGTGCATGTGAAGCAGGCCGTCGCGGTGCCGATCGAGCGCAGGCGACTGGTGCCGGCATCCGCTCTGCAGACGGATGCCGTTCGCGTGCCGGAGACGATGACGCTCGACACCCTGCTCGGCGAGCTTCGCGGCAAGGGCTACCAGATGGCCGTTGTCATGGACGAGTACGGCGGCACTGCGGGCGTCGCCACACTGGAGGACCTTGTCGAAGAACTGGTCGGCGAGGTGGCGGACGAGCACGACCGCACCCGCGTCGATGTGGTGCGCGGAGTCGGATCGATCACCATCTCGGGCATGCTGCGACCCGACGAGGTGAAGGACCGCACGGGCATCGAGATACCCGACGACGGTCCGTACGAGACCGTGGCGGGGTTCGTGATGAACGAGCTCGATCGGCTCCCGATCGTCGGTGACGAGGTGCGCGTCGGCGACGGGATGCTTCGAGTCGAGCGCCTCGACGGCCGCCGCGTCGACACGCTGCGGTTCACACCCGATTTGGACGTCTCGGCAGACGGCACCGGCAAGGGCGACGACGCCGCTCACGCCGCGAAGGGGGGCGAGCATGCCTGACTGGGTAGGCATCCTGCTTCTCGTCGTGCTGTTGCTCGGCAACGCCTTCTTCGTCGGCGCCGAGTTCGCCGTCATGTCGGCCCGTCGCTCCCAGATCGAGCCTGCGGCCGAGCACGGCAGCCGCCGTGCACGCACCGCGTTGTGGGCCATGGAGCACGCCACGCTCATGCTGGCGACCACGCAGCTTGGTATCACTGTGTGCTCGCTGCTGATCCTGAACGTGTCGGAGCCCGCGATTCACCATCTGCTCGAGGCGCCGCTGGCGCTGACCGGGCTCTCGGATGCCTGGATCGGCGGCATCGCGTTCGCCATCGCGCTCGTGCTCGTGACGTTCCTACACGTCGTGTTCGGCGAGATGGTGCCGAAGAACATCTCGTTCTCGATGCCCGACCGTGCGGTGCTGCTGCTCGCGTCGCCGCTCGTCGGAATCGCTCGCGTGCTCAACCCGATCGTCGGCGCACTGAACGCGACGTCGAACGGCATCGTGAGGCTGTTCGGCGTGACGCCGAAGAACGAAGCGGTCAGCACCTTCACGCTGGACGAGGTCGCGACGATCGTCGACCAGTCGACCCGTGAGGGCGTGCTGACCGACCGCACGGGCACCCTCAGCAACGCGTTCGAATTCTCGGCGATGAAGGTGAAGGATGTCGCCATCCCGCTGGACTCGCTGGTCTGCCTCCCCGAGGACGCCAGTCCTGCCGACCTCGAGCGTGCCGTCGCGAAGCACGGGTTCTCCCGGTACGTCGTCGTGGATTCCACCGGGGAACCGGTCGGCTACGTGCACCTGAAGGATGTGCTCGACCTCGAGGGCGATGGCTACACGCTGCCGATTCCGCGCGGACGCATCAGAAAGTTGGTGTCGCTGACACCGGAGACCGATGTCGAGGACGCGCTCGCCGTCATGCGCCGTTCCGGTGGCCACGTCGGCCGCAGCGTCGACGCCGAGGGACCGATGCTCGGCGTCGTGTTCCTCGAGGACATCATCGAGGAGCTCGTCGGCGAGGTGCAGGACGCGACTCGTCGCGACTGAGTTGTCTTGCGCGCCGGTCCCCGCCCGGCGCGCCGCAGCCGACGGAGCGGGTGGTCGCGATTGGCGCCGGCGGAGCCGCCGCCTCGTGGAGCGTGTCGCGTTCATGAGATGGCTGGGCGTCCCGCCGGCCGAGGAGCGACCGGGTCATGCGCGGGCATACGCTTGCGGGGATGTCCTCGAGTTCTGCCGATTCTGCGTCCGGGCGACCCCTGAGATTCGCGGCTCTTCGCAACAAGAACTCGCGACCGTACCTGTTCACCGCCGGCCTGTCGATGATGGGCGACAACAACGAGCACGTCATCACGTATTGGGTGCTCTGGGAGAAATTCCATTCGCCGGCGCTCGTCGGGTTCGAGGTGATCAGTCACTGGCTGCCGTTCTTGCTGCTGTCGGTGTTCTTCGGCTCCCTCGCCGAGCGGCACGACTGCCGCAGGCTGATCCAGGCGGCGCAGGGGCTGTTCATCCTCGTTCAGCTGTGCTGGGGCATCCTGATACTCACCGGCACGCTGCAAGTGTGGGAGGCCTGTGTTCTGCTCGTGCTGCACGGGATGGCCGGATCGCTGTGGGGCCCGGCGGAGCAGCTCATGCTGCACGACTTCGTTGAGAAGAAGGACCTCACGAGCGCGGTGCGTCTCAACGCCACGTTCCGCAGCCTCGGCCAGTTGTTCGGTCCTGTGGTCGGTTCGCTGTTGCTGCTCGGGCTCGGCCCTGGCATCGGTGTGCTCGTGAACGCCGTCTTCTTTCTGCCGATGACCATCCTGATGATCCGCACGCCGTTCACCGGTCACACCAGGGCTGGCGTCGTGCGGCGCGAACGTGTCACGCTCTGGGACTCGCTCAAGGTGCTGCAGTCGCTGCGATCCAACCGCAAGCTGGTCGCGATGATCGCGCTCGCCGGCCTCACGGCCGTCACGATCGGAGGCGCGATCGCGGTGTCGATGCCGGTGATCGCGAGCGGGTTGGGCACCGACCAGGCGGGCCTCGCCTACGGGGTGCTGCTGCTGGCGAACGGAATCGGCGCGGTCGGCGGCGGCTTTCTGCTCGAGGCCACCCGAATACTCCGCCCGTCCTTGCGTGCCGCGGTGATCAGCACCATCGCCTTCGGCGCCCTGACGATGGTCTTCGCCCTCTCGCACGTCTACGCCATCGTCGTGCTCGCACTCGTGCTCGGCGGGCTGGCGAATCTGGCATCCATGTCCATCACGCAGTCCGTCGTACAGCTGGAGGCGCCGGTCGAGCAGCGTGGCCGCATCTTCGGCGTCTACGGCATGTTCTCATCGGGACTGCGGGTGGGTAACGGCATCACGCTCGGAGTGCTCGGTGCCGCGTTCGGCATTCCCTACGCCATAGCGGTGTGCGCTGCTCTCCTTGTCGTCGGCGCCGTCGTCATGGGGCTCTATGCCCGTCGCGGCATGAACGCCGAGCGCGCGGATACGGCTTGACGTGCCGGTCAGTCCCGCCAGCGGGCGCGCAGGTACTGGCCGGGCCAGTAGTCGAGGTCGACTCCCAACTCGTGCGCTGCGCGTAGCGGGAAGTGCGGGTCGCGCAGCAGTTCGCGGGCGAGCGAGACGGCATCCGCTTGGCCCGACGCCACGATCTCGGATGCCTGTTCCGGCTCCGTGATGATCCCCACCGCCGAAACCGGCAGCCCCGTCGCCTGCTTGATGTGCGCAGCGAAGGGCACCTGGTAGCCGGGGCCGACGGGGATGTCCGCCGGCACATTTCCGCCCGAGGAGATGTCGAAGAAGTCGGCGCCTGCGTCGAAGCACCACTGCGCCACCGTTGAGCAGGCATCCACGTCCCAGCCGGTCGGTGCCCAGTCGCTGGCGGAGAACCGCACGAACACCGGCAGCTCTCCGACCGCCTCGCGCACGGATGCCACAACACGCAGCAGCAGACGCGCCCGATTCTCGAGGCTCCCGCCGTAGTCGTCGCCGCGCAGGTTGCTCACGGGGGAGAGGAACTCGTGCAGCAGGTAGCCGTGCGCGGCGTGGATCTCGACCATGCCGAAGCCGGCGTCGACGGCTCGCTTGGCGGCATCCGCGAACGACTGCACGATCTGGTCGATGCCCGCGACGTCGAGCTCGTCGGGCACGGCGAAGTCGCCGAAGGGAACTGCCGACGGCGCGACGGTCGGCCAGCCGCCGTCTTCTGCAGGGATCGTGCCGCTGCGTCCGTCGGCTCCCCATGGTGCGAACGTGGAGGCCTTGCGACCGGCGTGCGCCAGCTGGATGCCCGGCACGGCGCCCTGCGACGCGATGAACTCGGTGATCGGGCGCCAGGCATCCGCCTGCTCGTCGTTCCAGATGCCGGTATCGCGGTCGGAGATGCGTCCCTCGGGAATGACAGCAGTCGCCTCAGCGATCACGAGCGCCGAGCCGCCTGCGGCGATGGATCCCAGGTGGACGAGGTGCCACGGAGTCGGAACGCCGTCACGTCGCATCACCGAGTACTGGCACATCGGCGCGGCGAAGATGCGGTTGCGCAGGTGCGTTCCGCGCACGTCGACGGAATCGAAGATGTCGGCCACGAGGCTTCCGTTCTGTTGTGATGTACCCCGGTTCGCTGAGCGAGCTGAGCGAGTCGAAGCGCGTTCGAGGCGACCCTTCGACTCGCTTCGCTCGCTCAGGGATCTCGGGTTGCGCTGCGTCCGCTCAGGGATCTCGGATGTCAGCCGGCGAGGGCGACCAGGAACGCGCGAAGGTCTTGGGCGCCCGTGAACACGTGTCCCGTGATGCCGATCGCCTCCGCGCCCTCGACGTTCTCCGCCTTGTTGTCGATGAACACGGCGTGGGCCGCGTCGATTCCCAACTCATCGAGAGCATGACGAAAGATGGCGGCGTCCGGTTTCACGAGCAGCAGTTCGCCGGAGACGAAGACCTGCTCGAACAGCGAACCCAACAGGCCCTGCCTGAAATAGCTGCCGAAGTCGGCGCCGGCGTTGGAGAGCAGTGCGAGCCGGGTGCCGCCGTCGCGCAAGTCGACGAGCACGTCGATCGTTCCCGGCTCGACGCTGAGCCAACCGCGGAAGTCGGTGACCCAGAGCAGGTGGAGCGTGCTCTCCGACCACTGCGCGCCGGTGTCCGCCTCGATCCGGCGCCAGTAGTCGTGGATGCTCAGCGTCCCCTGGTCGAGCTCGGTGCGATGGAGCCAGTAGGGCTCCCAGAACGTGTCAGTCTCGACTCCGGCGACGCGGAGCAACGCCTGCCGATCGGTCTCGGACGGGCTCAACGAGATCACCTCGCCGTAGTCGAAGATGACGACTCGGCCGGGAAGGGAGATGGGCATGCGCGGAATCCTTTGGCGTCATTGGCGGCCTCGTTCTTCCCCCCGATCGGAGCGGAGGGACTGGGGCGACGACCGCCATCAACCTATCGTGAAGGAATGACCAACGAGACGAGCGTGCGGCACTGGAACCTCGACGACGCAGCCGAGTGGATCGCCGCGCCAGGCGACGGTGACGACAAGTACACGAGGGGTGTGCTCGGTGTGGTCACCGGATCCGACCGGTACCCAGGCGCTGCCGTGCTCGGCGTGGAGGCCGCCGTGCGCACCGGCGTCGGAATGGTGCGCTACCTCGGCGACGACGTGCCGGCAGGCCTGGTGCTGCAGAGGCGCCCGGAGGCGGTGACCGCCAACGGACGGGTGCAGGCCTGGCTGCTCGGATCCGGAATGGATGCCGCACACCGCGACGATGCGAATCGGGACCGATTGCACTCCGCCCTCGCTCAGGGTGTACCCGCCGTGATCGATGCGGGGGCGCTGGACCTCGTGCAACAGTCGAAGGGCCTGACCGTCATCACCCCGCACTACAGCGAACTCGCTCGGGTTCTCGCAGCGCACAACGTGACCGTTGCCGCACCGCAGATCGCAGCGGATGCCGTGCGCTGGGCGCGTCAGGCCGCACGCCTCACCGGCGCCACCGTTCTGCTGAAGGGGCACGTGACGCACGTGGCGACGCCTGCCGGCGACGTGCTCGCGGCATCCGAGGGGCCGGCCTGGCTGGCGACGGCGGGCAGCGGCGACGTGCTCGGCGGCGTGCTCGGGGCTCTGGTGGCGACGCATGCCGACGAGATCGTCGCAGGTGGGCACGATGCACTCGCCAGGTTGGCCGTGACCGCGGCCGTGCTGCACGGGGCGGCAGGACGAGCCGCGAGCGACGCGCTCGGCCGCGGCCCGATCGCGGCACTCGACATCGCAGAGGCCATGCCTGCGGTGGTCGGCGGTCTGCTGTCCGCACGGTGAGGGCATCCCGTCGAACCTCCGTCATCGAATCGATCGCTACCATGAACGACTATGGCGACCGACACCGCGACAGACGGCACGGTCGCGCCGGGCACGGGCATCCACTGGCGGATCGAGGCTGTTGGTCGCAACGTCTACGCGCTCTGGGGCGCGTTCCTGCTCGTGCACGTCGTGCTGTGGCTGACGGCGCTCTTCGGTGACGGGATGCCGCTCGGAGACGTGACCATCGTGTACCGCCCGTGGGCGCAAGAGGCCCAGTACGGCTACGCGTTCATGGGCGTCACGGCGCCGTGGGTGTATCCCGTGCTCGCGATGGTGCCGGTGCTCATCCCGCTGATCGCCGGACCCGACAACTACGTGGTCGCGTGGCTCGCCATGGTGACGATCTTCGACGTCGTCGCCTTCGCGGTGCTGACGGCTCGCGGGCGCAGACGCCCGACGATCGCGGCGTGGTGGTGGTTGGGCTTTCTGCTGCTGCTGGGCCCGATCGCCGTCGGGCGGTTGGATGCCGTGTCGGTCGCGATCGTGATCGTCGCCGTGGTGTGGATTGCGGCGCGTCCGAGCGTCGCTGCGGTGCTTTTGACCGTTGCGACTTGGATCAAGGTGTGGCCGGCCGGCGTCATCCTCGCCGTCGTCATCGCGCTGCGGCGGCGTTGGCGCGTCGTCGCATGGGGGCTCGCGACGAGCGCGGTCATCGCGCTGCTGGTGACCGTGTTCGGCGGTGCGGCCCAGCTCTTCAGCTTCGTCTCTCAACAGGCCAGCAGAGGCCTGCAGATCGAGGCTCCGATCAGCGCACCCTGGATGTGGGCGGCCGCCCTGCACGCGCCGGGCAGCTCGATCTACTACGACCAGCAGTTGCTGACGTTTCAGGTGACCGGTTGGAACATCGACATCGCGATCGCAGCCATGACGCCGGCGCTCGCGATCGCCGTGCTCGTCGTCGCTCTTCTCGGGGTACGCGCGGTGGTGCGCAAGGCGCCGACCGCCATCGTGCTTCCGCAACTGATGCTCGCCATCATCACTGTGCTGATCGCGTTCAACAAGGTGGGGTCGCCGCAGTACGTCGACTGGCTCGCAGCCCCGGTCATCCTCGGCATCATCATGTCGGGCCGTCGATTCCTGGTTCCTGCGGTGCTCGTCGGCGTCACCGCCGCGCTCACGCAGCTCTTCTACCCGTATCTCTATGTGCAATTGCTCGATCTCGACGCCTGGATGCTCGCGGTGGTGACGGCCCGCAACATCATGCTGTTCGTCGTGCTGGGCTGGGCTGTCGCCGCGTTATGGCGCACGGGCCACACGCGCAGCACGATGACACTCGACGACGAGACGGCACCGGTGGCGGGCGCGCACCCGTGGCCGCTTGCACGCGACCGCGCAGACTGAACACGAGGGAGAGGAACCCCACCATGCTTGTTGCATTCTCCGTAGCGCCTTCCGGCACCGGACGCGAGGGCGATTCGGTGCATGACGCCGTCGCTGCTGCCGTTCGCATCGTGCGCGACTCCGGCCTGCCAAACCACACCGATTCGATGTTCACGACAATCGAGGGGGACTGGGACGAGGTCTTCGACGTGATCAAACGCGCGACGGATGCCGTCGGCGCATACGGCTCGCGCGTCTCGCTGGTGCTGAAGGCTGACATCCGTCCCGGCCATACCGGAGAGATCACCGGCAAGGTGGAGCGCCTCGAGCGAGCGATCGACGCCCAGCAGGGCTGAGGCAGCTCCTGCGCGCCCAGCGGATGCGTCGGCACCACTCGCTGTGCACCCAGCGGATGCGTCGGCACCACTCGCTGCGAGGCGTGCGGACACGCGACGTAACTCGTCATCGAATCGATTCGAATCCGTAACGTCCGCCGTCTACGATTGAGCGCATGGCTACCCGTTCCAACGGGCCGGCGACACTCCCCACCTCCATTTCGTCCCGCGTCGACGCGCGCGAAGAATCGCACGGTGCAGGGCTGTCTCCGACTCGCATCCGTCTCGCTCTGCTCGCGCTCGCTCTCGGCGGTTTCGCGATCGGTTCGACCGAGTTCGTGGCCATGGGCCTGCTGCCCAACATCGCCTCCGATCTGCTGCCGAAGCTCTACGCCGCGAGCCCGGCCGACGCGAACGCGCAGGCCGGCTGGATGATTTCCGCCTACGCCTTGGGCGTGGTCGTCGGCGCCCCCACCATCGCTGCAGCCGCTGCGCGCTGGCCGCGCAAGAAGCTGCTCCTCTGGTTGCTCGTCACCTTCACGCTCGGAACGCTCGCCGCGGCCGTCGCTCCGACCTTCGGGCTCGTGCTCGTCGCTCGCTTCGTCGCCGCCCTTCCGCACGGCGCCTACTTCGGCATCGCCAGCCTGGTGGCTGCTTCGCTGATGGGGCCGGGCAAGCGCGGTCGGGGCGTCGCGTTCGTGCTCTCCGGTCTCACGATCGCGAACGTCGTCGGCGTGCCTGCGATCACCTGGATCGGACAGCAGGCCGGATGGCGCCTCGCCTACCTCGCCGTCGCCGTGATCTTCGCGCTCACGTTCGCCGCCGTGCTCCTCGCCGTCCCATGGCAGGCCGGAAACCCTGAAGCGACGATGCGGCGTGAACTGAAGGCCTTCGGCCGCCCGCAGGTGTGGTTCACGCTCGGCATCGGCGCCATCGGGTTCGGTGGGCTCTTCGCCCTCTACACGTACATCGCGCCGATCGTGACGGACGTGGCAGGCCTGCCGGAGTGGGCGGTTCCGCTCATCCTCGTCTGCTGCGGGCTCGGCATGACCGTCGGCAACCTCGTCGGCGGCGCGATGGCCGACCGCAGCGTGAAACGCACCATGCTGACGTTCTTCGTCGTTCTCATGGTGGCACTGGTCGGCGTCGGCCTCTTGGCCCAGAACTGGGTCGCGCTGGGCGCGGGCGTATTCCTGGTCGGCGCATCCTCGTCCGCCATCTCACCGGCCATCCAGACCAGGCTGATGGATGTCGCGCGCGACAGCCAGTCCATCGCCGCGGCGCTCAACCACTCCGCACTGAACATCGGCAATTCGCTCGGCGCGTACCTGGGAGGCGTGGCGATCGCCGCCGGCCTCGGCTACCGCGCGCCGGTGTGGGTCGGCTTGGTGTTGTCGGCGCTCGGCCTGATCCTCGCGCTCGGCTCGTTCGCATACGACAGATCGCGTGCGAAGCGCGGCCTCCCCGTCGCGGGTCACACCGGCGCCGTCGCCACCGTCCAGCCGTAGCGCGGCGGCCGCCCCCGCCCGGAAGCACCCGCTCCACCCGGAAGCACCCGCTCCACCTGTGAGCACCCGCTCCACCTGTGAGCACCCGCTCCACGGTGCTGGATTTCGGAGATTCGCGGCGACACGCCGCGAATGGTCCGCGACACGCC
>DASZMW010000027.1:0-12225 GCA_035551735.1 Humibacter sp.
GCGGGCTTAACCTGACGCCATGCCACGCAAAACCAGTGGCGAAACGGTCCACACGCACGGCCTGGCCCACGCGGCCGAGTGGCTGGACGGCAAACTGATCCCGGTGCTGGGACCTCCGCCGCTCGGCCCCTATGACGCGGAGTCACCGCACGCGACGGCGTGTCCGCTCTGCGGCCAGTCGCTCGCCGGTCATCGCACGGAGAAAGAGGAAGGGCACGTGTTCATGCACTGCCCGGACGGCACCGTGACGGAGACCGGACGGGCGGCCTGACTGCGGCACGGCTCTCGCCGTCCGCGATCGCGACGCTGTGAAGGCGACTACGCCTGGCTCAGAGTGAGAGCCGGCGCACGATCCCGTCGCGCACCTTCGCGAGATCGCCTCGCAGGTCCGCGACGACGGCATCCGGTATTCCGCCGAGTCCGGATGCCCGACGCAGGTCGGAGCGCACCTGCTGACGGAACTCGTTCAGCACGATCTCAGCCTCGCGGAGCGCGAATCGCGACTCCGCCTGCAGATCGAAGACCCTCGCCGTCGGTTCTGCGCCTCGCTTCGCGTGCTCCTTGGCGTCCTGTTTCGCCTCGCGTGCCGCGGAGGCGAGATCGGCACGCAGGCTCTTCATCGCCTCGGTCACGCCCGCCCGCACCTCGTCGGCCATGCGCCGCAGCGAGTCGGTGACCTCGTGTTCGATGTCGTCGAGATCGGATGCCCGTGACTGCAGCTCGGCGCGCCCCGCGTCCGTGATCGCGTACACCGTCTTGCGGCCGACGGCCGTCTTCGTGACGAGCCCCTCTTCCTCGAGCTTCGCCAGCCGCGGATAGATGGTGCCGGCACTCGGACTGTACGTGCCGCCGAAGCGATCGCTGAGCGCCTGGATGAGTTCGTAGCCGTGCTTCGGGGACTCGTCGAGCAGGCTGAGCAGGTACAGCCGCAGGCTTCCGTGCGAGAACACCGCGGGGGTCATGCCGCGCCGTTCGCGGCATCCGTGCTCTGCTGCGATGCGGCAGGTGAGCGGCGTACGACGGAGAGGTTGCCCGACACGGAATTGGACGACATGTCGAGCCACCGGCCCTCCAGCGTGCCGGTCTGATGCGTGAACGTCTTGCCCATCGACCCACGCACGATCGTCGTGCCGTCGAGGTGGGCGACGCCGCTGACCGTGTTGATGCGGTAGCGCACCCCGATCCCCTCGTCGATGCGCAGGGTCACGTCACCTGAGACGGTGTTGGTGTTCACGTTGAATGGCACGTCGAACAGGTCGAGGTAGATGTTCGCGCTGACGCCGTCGACCGAGAACTTCGGCACACTGCCCGACACGGTGATGTCGCCGGACACCGTGTGAGCCGTCACCTCGCCGCGGTGGTCACGTGCCGTGAGCTCGCCGCTGACCGTGTTGAGGTCGACATCTCCGATCAGGCCGTCGGTCGTGATCTCGCCGCTGACGGTGTTCAGCTTGGCGTCGGTGACCAGCCCACTGACCAGCGCCGTCGCCGACACGACGCCGAGTTTCAGCACGACGTCGCGGGGAACGAGGATGGTGACATCCGCTCGTGCCTTGCCACGCCAGGAACGGAACACGTCGATGAAGTTGTCCCAGCGCCACTGCGGGTGGTCGACCTCGAGGGTGTCGCCGTCGATGGAGATCTTGAGCTCTTTGCCGTCGACGTCGTTCACCTCGACGCGAGCGGTCGGCTCGTCGTGTCCGATCACATCGACCTGTCCGCCGACGAGGCTCACCTTGAGTTTGCGCACGACCTCGAAGTCGATGGTCTTGCTCTCACCGGGCATCACAAGCCAGCGTTCCTGAGCCATGGTCGGTACCTTTTCTTTTCGGGAAGTCGTTCATTCGGAAAGTCGAGATATATCGCGACTGATGACAAACACGATATATCGCGTTCTCGGATGTTGCAAGTGTCCGGCGTATGAATCGCCTGAACTGGCTTGACTCTCCTGTCAGGGGAGGCTCGAGAACGGTGTCATGACCAATGACACTCGACTCGAATCACAGGGTGGCGGAGCCGCCGGTGCGGCCGCCGTGAACCCGGCCTCGTTGCCGGATGCCGGACATCCGCCCTGGCGAGCGCTCGTCGCGCTCCTCGTCGGCACGTTCATCACGGCGATCGACTTCTTCATCGTCAACGTGGCTCTGCCCTCCATTCAGCACGACCTGAAGGCGAGCACCGGTGACCTCGAATGGTTCGTCGCCGCCTACGCTCTGGGCACAGCCGTCTTCCTCATGGCAGCGGCAAGGCTCGGCGACAGATTCGGTAGGCGTGGGGCATTCGTGACCGGCATCGCGGTGTTCACGGCGGCATCCGTGCTGTGCACTCTCGCGCCCGACCCAGGTGTGCTCATCGCAGCACGGCTCGTTCAGGGCATCGGCACCGCGTTCGTGATGACGAGCGTTCTCTCGATGATCGGAGTGCTGTTCCCCGGCGCGACCAGACCGAGGGCCATCGCCTTCTATGCCGCCGTGCTCGGTGTCGGCGCTGCGGCGGGGCAGATCATCGGCGGTGCCCTCATCGCGTCGGACGTGGCGGGCCTCGGCTGGCGGGCGATCTTCGCGGTCAACGTGCCGGTCGGCATCCTCGCTCTGGTGCTGGCGCCCCTGCTCGTTCCTCGCACGCGTCCCGCGAACTCCCTGCGCGTGGACGCGGTCGGCATGGTGCTCATGACGGCGGCCGTGTTCGCCCTGGTGCTGCCGCTCATCCAGGGCGGACAGACTGGCTGGGCGCCGTGGACGTGGGTGAGTTTCGCCCTGGTGCCGCTTCTCGTTGCCGGGTTCGCCGTCTATGAGCGGGCGCTCGAGGCGCGCGGAGGGTCCTCGCTGTTTCCGCGGATGCTTCTGGCCACCCCGGCGTTCCGTGCCGGCTTGCTGTGGCAACTCGTGTTCTGGTGCGGTCAATCGTCGTTCTTCGTTGTGCTCACACTCTTTCTGCAGCAGGGCAGATCGCTCAGTGCCCTGGCGGCCGGATGCCTGTTCATCGTGATGGCACTGCCGTACGTCGCGGCGACATTCGTTGCGCCACAGCTGATGCGTCGTCTCGGTCGCGGCGTGCTCGTGCTAGGCGGTGGTGCGAACCTGCTCGGGCTCGCCGCTCTCGCAGTGGTGGCGCTTGCGGAAGCGCCGACCCTGTGGCTCGCGATCGGATTCGTGCTGTGCGGCATCGGTCAGGGGTTGAGCATTCCCCCGTCGACGGGAATCGTGCTCGCCACTGCCGATCCGAGCCAGGCAGGCGTGGTCTCCGGCGCGCTCTCGACGATGCAGCAGGTAGGCGCATGCATCGGCGTCGCCCTGGTCGGCGGCGTGTTCTTCGGCACGATCGGCGCGGGGGTTCCTATCGCGTACGCGGTAGCGGTCATCCCGTTGGCTGCGGCCTGCGTGCTGGCTACCGTGCTGACAGGAACGCTGCCCAGGGCTCGGGGCGCGCGATGAGCAGTGCAGGCGTGCAGGGGCGAGCGGTGCAGGCATCCTTCGCTGCGTCGCGCGGCGGTGGGAGGATCGAGCGCGTGACAGAGACCCTGGTGTCGATCGGCGACTTCTCGCGCATGACGCACCTGACGATCAAGGCGCTGAGGTACTACCACCAGGTGGGAGTGCTCGAGCCGCGCAGTATCGACCCCGACAGTGGATATCGGCGGTACGCGACAGCGCAGGTGCCGATCGCGCAGGTGGTCAAGCGGCTGAGGGCTCTCGACATGCCCATCGACGAGGTGCGCGAGGTGGTCGGCGCCCCAGACGTCGAGACGCGCAACCTCGCGATCGCCGCGCACCTGCAGCGGATGGAACAGCAACTCGCACAGACCAGCTCGGCGGTCTCGTCGCTGCGCGATCTGCTCGGCCCGGCCACTGTTGCGTCGGGAGAGGTGGTGTTCCGCTCCACGCCGGCGCAGCAGGCGATCGCGATCGACGGCGACGTCGAATTCGACGGGGGCGGCCCGTGGCTTCTCGCTGCCATGAGGGAGCTCGCCGACGTGGCCGATGCTGCAGGGCTGAGGGCTTCAGGGCCGATCGGCGCGCTCTTTCCGCGGGACCTGTTCGAGGAGGGCGTCGGCAGGCTCGTCGTCTTTCTTCCGGTGTACGCGACACCGGACGGCGGCGAGCTCCCCGACGGCCGGACGGCCTGGCGTGAGCTGCCCGCGGGTGACAGTGCGGTGATGGTGTACCGGGGACGTCACGCCGACATGGACACCGCCTATGGCGTACTCGGCTCGTACGTCGCGGAACGGGCAATCGGTGTCGCTGGTGCGATCCGCGAGGACTTCATCGTCTCTGCCCTGCAGACGGATCGGGAGCAGGACCTCGTCACCGAGGTCGCGTGGCCGGTGTTCCGAACGTCGCCGTGATCGTGGAACGTCTCCAGTCGAACGTATTCTGATCGCCGCTTGACATTGACGCAACGTCAACCTCTACCGTCGAAGGCATGACGGATGACACGGATGCCGCAGACACGGATGCCACGGCCGCAGCCGAGCACGAACGCTCGATTCAGCAGTTGGCCCGGTTGACCGGCACGACGAGTCGCACGCTGCGTCATTACGACGACATCGGGCTGCTGAAGCCGAGCCGCATCGGCCAGAACGGGTACCGCTACTACGACGGCGACGCGCTCGTGCGGCTGCAGCGCATCCTGCTGCTGCGCGAGCTCGGGCTTGGGCTGCCGGCCATCGCGGAGGTTCTGGAACGACAGACCGACGCGGTGCCAGCGCTGCAGCACCATCTCAGCTGGCTGCGGGCCGAGCGGGAGCGGCTGGCGCGGCAGGCGGCATCCGTCGCATCCACCATCGACGCACTACAGAGAGGAGAGCCGATCATGGCCGAGACAGCATTCGACGGATTCGATCACACGCAGTACAAGGAGGAGGTCGAGGAGCGCTGGGGCAAGGACGCCTATGCGAAGAGCGACGCCTGGTGGCGCGGCATGAGCGACGCCGAGAGGGCCCAGTGGCAGCAGCGCCAGCAGTCGCTGAGCGACGATTGGAAGGATGCCGCCGCCCGCGGTCTCGACCCGGCCGGCGACGAAGCGCAAGTCCTCGCCGCGCGACAGGCGAAATGGCTCGGCGGTGTGCCGGAGACTCCGGGGAGCAAGGACGGCCGCCCGACGAAGGAGTACTTCATCGGCCTCGGCGAGATGTACGTCGCCGACGAGCGGTTCGCGGCGCATTACGGCGGAGCGGAGAGCGCCGCGTTCGTGCGCGACGCGATGCGTGTGTACGCGGAGAGCAACCTCTAGCGCACCCGCACCCGCACCCGCACCCGCGCGCCCCGCACCGGCGGGCTTCCGTTCGCAGCCACTTTGAGCAACTGCAGCCACGCAACGTGGCCGCGGATGCTCAACGCGGCTGCGATCGTCGGGCGCGGGCCGGGGGCAGGCAGATCAGGAGCCGTCGGGTGCGCCGCCGTAGACATGGATCTTGTACTCGGTGGTCTCGAGGGCCAGTTCCAGGCCTCGAAGCTGCCGCCGAATGCGCTCACGCTGCTCGAGCATGATCGTGCGGCGCTCGGAGATGGTCGGGTCTCCTTGCTCCACGAGCGCGATGTAGCGCTTGAGGTCGTGCATCGTCATGCCAGAGACCCTCATCCGTGTGAGGAAGACGAGACGTCGCAGGTCGAACGCCGAGTACTCGCGATACCCCGACGAGTTCCGTGCAGGCCGCACCAGGCCCTCCTGCTCGTAGTAACGCAGAGTGTGCGCCGTCAGACCTACGAGCTGGGCGGCTTCGGCCACGCTTTTGGGCGCTGCCGAAGCCTCGATCGTCGAATCGTCCAGGAGCGCATGAAGAGTCGCGATCGTCGACATGCCGGAATGCTCCGGCACTCGCAGAAGCTGCTCGATCAGTACGTCTGTCGCCATGATCACACCGTAGGTCCTCAGAGTGCTCGCGTTGCCGACACCGCGGCGGGAAAGTCGGCCGACTCGCTCAGCGCCGTCCAGGCGCGGAGCTCATCGAGCGATCGCTGGTAGGCGGCGGCGATGTTGTGAACGGCCGCGGCTCCGAGAGGGAGCCGTAGCGGGGCATCCGGGGACTCCAGTGCGAGTCGGATGGCCGCCGCCGCACGAACGGGATCGCCCTCCTGCAATCCGTCGGCGCCCGACATATCCGTCCGCACTGTGCCGATCACGCCGTCGTACTCTGGATTGCGCCTCGCATCAAGCAGCACGTCCTGCTGGTTGAACCTCGTGCGGAAGCGGCTCGGCTCCACGATCAGAACGCGGATACCGAACGGTGCGACCTCGCCGGCAAGAGCCTCCGACCAACCCTCCAAGGCGAACTTGCCGGCGGAATAGCTGCCGACCGCTGGGAAGGTTCGCCGACCGCCTTGGCTGCTCATCTGCACGATCGCACCATGCCCGGCGGCGCGCATGTGGGGCAGCGCGGCTCGCACGTAGGCGGCCGGCCCGAAAAGATGCTGTGCGAGCATGTCGCGCAGCTCATCATCGGTGACCTCCTCGGCGGCGCCGACAAGACCGCCCCCGGCGTTGTTGACGAGAACGTCGACGCCGCCGAACGCGTCGATCGCACGCTCGACCGTTGCCGCCGCGCCGTCGACGTCACGCACGTCGTGACGCACCGGCACGAAGCTTTCGCCGAACTCACGGACCAACCCGTCGAGACGTTCGGATCGCCGCGCCGTGCCGAGGACGCGGTCCCCGGATGCGATAGCCGCCGTGGTCAGGGCGAGCCCCAGCCCGGACGTGGCGCCGGTGATGATCCATGTCTTGCTCCGTGATGTCTTCGTCATGCCCATGACGCTACGGATTCGAGCGCGCTCGAAGGCAAGCGGACATCCGGATGCCGCGTTCGCTGCCACCTTGAGCAAGTGCAGCCACGCAAGGTGGCCGCGGATGCTCAAAGTGGCGCAGGATGCACCGGAACAGTGCGGCACGAGTTAGGCGAAACGGCTCGCCTCAGCGACGCGCGAACGGCCAGCCGAAACCGTTCGCGGCGACGCGGGCGCGAGCTGCGACATCCGTCTCGACCAAACGGCCGGGGTCGGATGCCGGTCCCTCATCGGAGACGTCGGCCCGCCCGAGAGTGCCGGGCGGCACCTGCAGCGCGAACAACGGAATTGTCAGGTGCACGAGCGGTCCGATGAACGCGACGACCGCGAGCGTGCCCCAGCCGACGTTGCCCCCGAGCAGCCAACCGATGAGGAGCACTGTCGCCTCGATCGCCGTACGCACCAGCCAGATCGGCCGGCCGGTTCGCGCATGAAGTCCGGTCATCAGCCCATCGCGCGGACCCGGCCCGTGCTGCGCTCCGATGTACAGGCCGGACGCGATGGCGATCACCACCAGCCCGCCCGCGAACAGCAGGATGCGTGCCCACAGCTCGCTCGGCTGCGGAATCGCCCACAGGCCGAACTGCGCCGACGGCCCGACGAGGAGCACGTTGAGCACCGTGCCGATCCCCGGGCGCTGCCGAAGCGGGATCCAGAACAGGAGCACGACTGCGCCGACGATGTTGGTCACCAGGCCGAACGGGATTCCGGTGCGCAGCGTGATGCCCTGAGCGAGAACATCCCACGGCTCGATGCCGATCGACGCCTGCATCATGGTCGCGATGGCGATGCCGTAGAGGAACAGACCGACGAGCAGCTGGGTCATGCGGAAGGTACGCGAGGCCGGTCCACGGCGAATCGGAGCGAGCGTCGGCAGGCTGAAACGTCGTGCGGCGCGGGCGAACCCGCTCGAAACGGTCGGGAGGGCGCCCGTCGATTCTGGACCTGTCGGGGCAGTGGCGATCGGCTGCATGACGTCAATCCAATCCCACGATTGGCCTAGTGGGACAGTGCCAATCTGCATAAGGTGGACTGATGGCATCCACACCGATCGGTTCCAAGGCACTCATCGGCCTGCTCGGCCAGTGGCGCACCGACGCGACGGCGTACGAGGCGTTGGCCGATCGCATCCGCCTGCTTCTCATCGACGGCAGGTTGGCGGGCGAGAGCCGGCTGCCGGCCGAACGCGAGCTGGCGGAACGGCTGGGCGTCAGCCGCACGACCGTCGCCGCCGCGTACCAGCGGCTGCGTGATCTCGGTCTCGCCCGGAGCGTGCGCGGCTCGGGCACCGTGGTCAAGCTCGGATCGGCGCCCGCCTCCGATCCGATCGGCGAGGGGCTGCTCGATCTCTCCAAGGCGGCGCCGCCGGCCACGGTGCTGCTGCCGGATGCCCTGGCGCGCGCCGTGCGCGATCTGCCCGCGTACCTGGGCGGCACCGGCTACGAGGCGGTCGGGCTGCCGGTGCTCCGGTCGGCGGTCGCCGCGCGCTTCACGCAGCGCGGGCTGCCGACCGATGCAGACGAGATCCTCGTGACGACTGGGGCCCAACAGGCCATCAACCTCATTGCGCGCGTGTTCCTCAGCCGCGGCGACCGCGTGCTCATCGAGTCGCCGACGTATCCGCACGCGTACGACGCGTTCCAGGCCGTCGGCGCGAGGTTCGTCACCGCGCCGGTCTCCACCGAGACCGAGACTGGGTGGGATGCCGCGGCGCTCGTCGCGGGCATCCGTCGCGCGAGCCCCACCCTCGCGTACGTCATGCCCGACTTCCAGAACCCGACGGGACGCGTCATGCCCACCGCGGTGCGCCGCCAGCTGTTGGACGCCGCGGTCGGGCAGGGCACGATCGTGGTCGCGGACGAGACGCCGGCGGAGCTGGCGATCGACCCGTACATCGCGGTGTCGCCGCTCGCGTCCGGTGCCAAGGGTGTGCCGGTCATCACGATCGGCTCCGCCAGCAAGACCATGTGGGGCGGGCTGCGCATCGGCTGGATCAGGGCCGAGCGCTCGATTATCCGAAGGCTGCTCGCGACCAGGGCGAACATGGATCTCGGCACCCCGATCATCGAGCAACTCACGACCGCGTACCTTCTCGAGCGGATGCCCGAGGTGCTCGCCGAGAGACGTGCCGTTCTCGCGGCAGGCCGCGACGCACTCGTGCGCGAACTGTCCGAGCACTTTCCGGCGTGGACGGTTCCGAACCTGGCGGGCGGCCTCGCGGCCTGGGTGGGCATCGGCGAGCCGGTCAGCTCCCAGCTCGCGCTGGCGGCGCGCTCGCACGGCCTGCTCATCACCGCCGGGCCGCGATTCGGCATCGACGGTGCGTTCGAGCGTTTTCTGCGCTTTCCGCTCACGTGCGGTCCAGAGGCGATGAGCCGTGCGGTGGCGACGCTCGTGACGGCGTGGCCGGAGGCATCCAGGCATCCGTACGGCGAACAGGGCGGCCTGAGCGCCGTCGTCTGATTCGCGTTCGCTGGAGCGTTGACAAACGTCAACCACTCAGCGGGGAGTGTGATAATCACACAGTTCGGCGGAGTTGCCGTTCTGCACACCGCGTCGCCACCGACCTGAAATGGATCTCGCGTGCACTCCCTTGCCGTTCTGAGCATGAAGAACCGGGCGCTCATCGCGCTCATCACGATTGTCGTGGCCGTCTTCGGCGCCATCGCGTTGACGAACCTGAAGCAAGAGCTCGCACCCTCGATCTCGTTCCCGCAGCTGGCGATCGTCAGCAGCTATCCGGGTGCGTCGCCGGAGGTCGTGAACAACGACGTGAGCACCCCGATCGAGACCGCAATTCAGGGCGTGCCGGACCTCGACAGCACCTCGGCGGTGAGCAGCACCAACCAATCGATCATCACCGTGAAGTTCACTTACGGGACCAACCTCGACAACTCGTCGCAGAAGCTCGACCAGGCGATCAACCGCATCAAGTCGACCTTGCCCGACAATGTGGATCCTCAGGTGATCCAGGGCAGCATCGACGACCTGCCGATCATTCAGCTGGCGGTGACGAGCGACGAGAGCGGCAAGCAACTCGGTGCGGACATCAACCGTCTGGTACTGCCCGACATCAAGAAGATCGACGGCGTCAACGACGCTCAACTGATCGGCGAGATCGGCCAGCGAGTGACCATCACGCCGGATGCCGCGAAGCTCGCCGCTGCCGGTGGCAGCGTGCAGTCCATCAAGGACGCGCTCAGCCAGAACGGCGTGCTGCTGCCTGCCGGATCGATCACACAGGACGACAAGACGTTGTCTGTGCAGGCCGGATCGACGATCACCTCCGTCGATCAGATCGCGTCGCTTCCGCTGGTGCCGAGCGCGAGCGCGAGTGCGAGCGCTGGCGCAACTGCGAGCGCGGGAGCTGCACAGGCATCCGGTGGATCCGCGACTGCCGGCTCTGCTGGCGGATCCACCGCTGACGCGTCCGCCGCCGCAGGGGAGGCCGCTGCGCAGGCGCCGGCCGTGTCCACGATCGGCGATGTGGCATCCGTCAAGATCACGGATGACCCGAGCACCTCGATCTCGCGGGTGAACGGCAAGCCGGCGCTCACGATCGCTGTGACGAAGCTGCCGAGTGCCAACACGGTAGAGGTCTCCCAGGCCGTCAACAAGCTCGTGCCCGACCTGCGGGACAAACTCGGCCACGGCGCGAAGTTCACGACCGTCTTCGACCAGGCGCCGTTCATCACCCAGTCGATCAACTCGCTGACCGAAGAGGGCCTGCTCGGCCTGCTGTTCGCGGTGATCGTGATCCTGATCTTCCTGATGTCCATCCGGTCGACGCTCGTGACCGCGATCTCGATCCCGACCTCCGTGTTGATCACGTTCATCGGCATGTGGGCGAGCGGCTACACGCTGAACATCATCACGCTGGGCGCCCTGACCATCGCGATCGGACGAGTCGTCGATGACTCGATCGTGGTCATCGAGAACATCAAACGGCATCTCGTTGCCGGCGTCGACAGGGCGAAGACCGTTGTGGATGCCGTGCGCGAGGTCGCCGGAGCCGTCACGGCCTCCACGATCACCACCGTTGCCGTCTTCCTGCCGCTCGCCTTCGTCGGAGACGTCACAGGCGAGCTGTTCCGCCCGTTCGCCGTCACGGTCACGATCGCCCTTCTCGCGTCGCTGCTCGTCGCGCTGACGATCGTGCCGGTGCTGGCGTACTGGTTCCTTCGACCGCCGAAGCCCAAGAAGACGAAGCGGCCGGTGTCCGCCGAAGTGGCGGCCGACGACGCAGCGAGCCACATGTCGATCGGCGACGCGGTGGCCAGCGGACACGACGAGTTGGAGCATCCGACTCGCCTTCAGCGGGGCTACCTGCCGATCATCAACTGGACGCTCAAGCACTCGGCGGTCACGATCATCATCGCGGTGCTGGTGCTCGGCGGAACGCTCGCGCTGACTCCGTTCATGAAGACGAACTTCCTCGGATCCACTGGCCAGAACACGCTGAATGTCTCGCAGACCTTCGCGCCGGGCACGAGCCTGCAGGCCCAGGATGACGCGGCGCGCGTCGTGGAGAAGAAGCTCGAGGGCATCGACGGCATCGACACGGTGCAGCTCTCCATCGGCTCCAGCGGCAGTGCGTTGCAGGATGCCTTCACCGGTGGGGGCGGCGGCGCCACCTTCTCGATCACCACGGACCCGAACGCCGACCAGGACGCGTTGCAGTCCACGGTCGAGAAGCAGCTCGACACCATCAAGGGCGACGGCGACATCACCGTGTCGTCGAGCAGCGGCTTCGGTGCGTCGAGCGACATCGAGGTCGACATCACGGCCTCGACGCAGGCCGAGTTGCAGCAGGCATCCGACACCATCGTCGGCAAGGTGAAGAAGCTCGATTCCGTCACCCAGGTGACGAGCAATCTGAGCGCATCGCTGCCCTACATCGCCGTGAACGTGGACCGCTCCAAGGCTGCCGAGTACGGCCTGAGCGAGGTGGCCGTGGGCAGCCAGGTCTCGCAGGCCATGCAGCCGACCCAGGTCGGTACCGTGGCGATCAACGACACGACACTCAGCATCTACATCGCCGACGCCGACCAGCCGATGAGCATCGATGCGCTGAAGAACCTGCAGATCCTGACGGCCAGCGGCCCGCAGCCGTTGAGCGCGCTCGCCGATGTCGCGCAGACGAACGGCCCAGCGACGGTCACCACCTCGGGTGGACAGCGCAGCGCGACCGTGACGGCTACTCCGTCGAGCGACGATCTCACCACGGCGAACTCGCAGGTCTCGAAGGCACTCGCCGATGCCAAGTTGCCCAGCGGAGCGACAGCGGTGATCGGCGGCGTCACATCGAGTCAGTCGTCCGCGTTCTCTCAGCTCGGTCTTGCGTTGCTTCTCGCCATCCTGATCGTCTACATCGTGATGGTCGCGACGTTCAAGTCGCTGCGTCAGCCCTTGATGCTGCTCATCTCGGTGCCGTTCGCGGCGA
>DASZMW010000028.1:0-10633 GCA_035551735.1 Humibacter sp.
ACGAACAACAGCCAGACGAACAGCTGGCCGACGAGCAGCAGACAGACGAGCAGCAGACGCCAGAGCCCAACGCGCCGGAGGTGACGTTCTCCACACCGACCGAGGCCGCAGCCGCCGCGCGTCGCGAGCCTGCAGTACTCGTCCTCGAAGACGGAACACGCTTCGAGGGCCGCGGCTACGGAACTCTCGGCCGCACGCTCGGCGAGGCGGTCTTCGCGACGGGCATGACCGGATACCAGGAGACGCTGACCGACCCGTCGTACGCCGGGCAGATCGTGCTCATGACGGCACCGCACATCGGCAACACCGGTATGAACGACACCGACAAGGAGTCAGGGCGCATCTGGGTCGCCGGATTCGCGGTGCGGGAGCCCTCGCGCGTCGTCTCCAACTTCCGCGCCCAGCGCAGCCTCGATGACGATCTCGCCGACGGCGGTGTCGTGGGCATCAGCGGCATCGACACGCGCGCCGTCACGCGACACCTGCGCTCAGCGGGGGCGATGAAGGCCGGCATCTTCTCCGGCGCGGATGCCGAACTCGGCACGCTGGAGCAGCTCGACCTGGTGCGTGCCGGCGCCGATATGCGCGGTCAGAACCTGTCGTCGATCGTCTCCACGCCCGAGCAGTACACGATTCCGGCGCGCAGCGAGCGTGTCGGATCCGTCGCCGTGCTCGACCTCGGCGTGAAGACCAGCACGCTGAACTATCTCGCCGAGCGTGGCTTCGACGTGATCGTGCTTCCTGAGACGACGACAGCCGACCAGATCACCGAACTGAACCCGAGCGCCCTGTTCTATTCGAACGGACCGGGCGACCCGGCGGCATCCGACGAGCACGTCGAACTGCTGCGCACGTTGCTGCGCCGCGACGTTCCCTACTTCGGCATCTGCTTCGGCAACCAGCTGCTCGGGCGCGCGCTCGGCTACGGCACGTACAAGCTGCCGTTCGGGCACCGCGGCATCAATCAGCCGGTGCTCGACCGCTCGACCGGCCGCGTCGAGATCACCGCCCATAACCATGGCTTCGCGGTCGACGCGCCGATTGAGACGATCAGCGAGTCCGCCGAGGGCTTCGGCCGCGTCGAGGTGAGCCACTACGACCTCAACGACAACGTCGTCGAAGGGCTGAATTGCCTGGACATCCCGGCGTTCAGCGTGCAATACCACCCGGAGTCGGCCGCAGGACCGCACGACGCCAACTACTTGTTCGACCGATTCAGAGACCTGGTTCTCGCCCACGCGACGAAGGACAACGACTGATGCCCAAGAGGGAAGACATCTCATCCGTGCTCGTGATCGGGTCTGGCCCGATCGTGATCGGCCAGGCGTGCGAGTTCGACTACTCGGGCACGCAGGCGTGCCGCGTGCTGCGTGAGGAAGGCGTGCGCGTCATCCTCGTCAACTCGAACCCGGCGACGATCATGACCGACCCCGACTTCGCTGACGCCACCTACGTTGAGCCCATCACATGGCAGGTGATCGAGACGATCATCGCCAAGGAGCGGCCGGATGCCATTCTGCCGACCCTTGGCGGCCAGACCGCACTCAACGCCGCCATGCAACTGCACGAGCACGGAATCCTGGAGAAGTACGACGTCGAGCTGATCGGCGCCAAGTTCGAGGCGATCCAGAAGGGCGAGGACCGCCAGATCTTCAAGGAACTGGTGATCGAGGCGGGCGCCGACGTCGCGCGCAGCCACATCGCGACGACTGTCGAGCAGGCTCTGGAGTTCGCGGAAGACCTCGGCTACCCGCTCGTCGTACGTCCGTCCTTCACCATGGGCGGCCTGGGCTCCGGCTTCGCGTACACGCAAGACGACCTGATCCGCATCGCAGGCCAGGGCATCCACGACTCGCCCACCCACGAGGTGCTGCTCGAGGAGTCGATCCTCGGCTGGAAGGAGTACGAACTCGAGCTGATGCGCGACACCGCCGACAACACAGTGGTCGTCTGCTCGATCGAGAACGTGGACCCGGTCGGGGTGCACACCGGTGACTCCATCACCGTCGCACCGGCGCTCACGCTCACGGACCGCGAATACCAGCGGATGCGCGACATCGGCATCGACATCATCCGAGCCGTCGGCGTCGACACCGGCGGCTGCAACATCCAGTTCGCCGTCAACCCCGAGACGGGCCGCATCATCGTCATCGAGATGAACCCACGGGTGTCGCGATCGAGTGCTCTTGCCTCGAAGGCGACGGGTTTTCCGATCGCCAAGATCGCGGCGAAACTCGCGATCGGCTACCGGCTCGACGAGATCCCGAATGACATCACCGGTGTCACGCCCGCGAGCTTCGAACCGACCCTCGACTACGTCGTCGTCAAGGTGCCGCGGTTCGCGTTCGAGAAGTTCCCGGCCGCCGACCCGACGCTGACCACCACGATGAAGTCGGTCGGCGAAGCGATGGCGATCGGCCGCAGCTTCGCGAGCGCCCTGCAGAAGGCGCTCCGTTCACTGGAGAAGAACGGCTCGTCGTTCCACTGGGGCGAGGAAGCACGCACCGTCGAGGAGCTGCTCGAGACATCCGCCACGCCTACCGACGGGCGAATCGTCACCGTGCAGCAGGCGCTGCGCAAGGGCGCGAGCATCCAGGATGTCTACCGCGCCACCGGCATCGACCCCTGGTTCCTCGATCAGATCGTGCTTATCAACGAGGTGGCCGACAGCATCGCAGGCGCCGGCATGCTCGACACCGACACCATGGTGCTCGCCAAGGATCACGGCTTCTCGGATGCTCAGATCGGCCAGCTGCGCGGCTTCGGCGAGGCGGAGGTGCGCGAGGTGCGCCACATCCTCGGCGTGCGCCCCGTGTACAAGACCGTCGACACGTGTGCCGGGGAGTTCCCAGCCCTCACGCCGTACCACTACTCGAGTTATGACTTCGAGACCGAGGTGCAGCCGAGCGACCGTCGCAAGGTGATCATCCTGGGGTCCGGGCCGAACCGCATCGGACAGGGCGTCGAGTTCGACTACTCGTGCGTGCACGCCTCGTTCGCTCTGCGCGACGCGGGATTCGAGACCGTCATGATCAACTGCAACCCGGAGACCGTTTCGACCGACTACGACACCAGCGACCGGCTCTACTTCGAGCCGCTCACACTGGAGGACGTGCTCGAGGTGATCCACGCCGAGTCGCAGTCCGGTGAGTTGGTCGGCGTCGTCGTGCAGCTCGGCGGCCAGACCGCCCTCGGCCTTGCCAAGGGCCTCGAGGCTGCCGGAGTGCCGATCCTCGGCACAAGCCCCAGCGCGATCGACCTCGCCGAAGAGCGTGGGCTGTTCGCCGAGATCCTCGAGAACGCTGGACTGCTCGCTCCGCGCAACGGCATCGCGTACGACGCGCCCGGCGCCCAGGCCGCCGCAGCCGAGATCGGCTTCCCCGTGCTGGTGCGTCCGAGCTACGTGCTCGGCGGGCGCGGCATGGAGATCGTCTACGACAGCCCGTCACTCGACGACTACTTCGTGCGCGTCGCCGATCAGGCCATCATCGGGCCGGGGCATCCGCTGCTGGTCGACCGCTTCCTCGACGATGCAATCGAGATCGACGTCGATGCCCTGTTCGACGGAGACGAGCTCTACATCGGCGGCGTGATGGAGCACATCGAAGAGGCGGGCATCCACTCCGGCGACTCCAGCTGCACGTTGCCACCGGTCACGCTCGGCCGTTCAGTGGTCGACCGTGTGCGGCACGCGACGCTGAAGATCGCAGAGGGAGTCGGAGTGCGCGGGCTGCTCAATGTGCAGTTCGCCGTTGCCGCAGGCGTGCTCTACGTGCTCGAGGCGAACCCGCGGGCGAGCCGCACCGTGCCATTCGTGTCCAAGGCGCTGGGCATCCCGCTGGCCAAGGCTGCCAGCCGCATCATGGTCGGCGAGAACATCGCGGGGCTGAAGGCGTCAGGTCTGCTGCCAGAGCAGGACGGCTCTGTCGTGCCGCTCGACGCCCCGGTCGCAGTGAAGGAGGCCGTGCTGCCGTTCAAGCGCTTCCGTACCAAGGACGGCCGCACCGTCGACTCCGTGCTCGGGCCAGAGATGCGCTCGACCGGCGAGGTGATGGGCATCGACAAGGACTTCCCGCGCGCGTTCGCGAAGAGCCAGACCGCCGCCTACGGCGGGATGCCTCTGACCGGCACGGTCTTCGTCTCGGTGAGTGATCGCGACAAGAGGTCGATCGTGCTGCCGGTGCTCCGGCTCGCGCAGCAGGGCTATCGCATCGTCGCGACAGAGGGTACCGCCGAAGTGCTGGCGCGCAACGGCATCGCGGCGGAGCCGGTACGCAAGTACAGCGACGAGCGCGCTGACGACGAACCCAGCATCGTCGATCTGATCAACCGAGGCGAGATCGGCATCGTGGTGAACACGCCGAGCGGTCGGTCGGCACGGGCCGACGGGTACGAGATCCGGGCTGCCGCGATCGCCGCCGACACCGCACTGTTCACGACCATTGCCGAGCTGAGCGCGGCTGTCGCATCGATAGACGCGATCAGGGCGGGGTTCGAAGTGCGATCGCTTCAGGAGTACGCACTCGACCGGACGAAGTCGGCATGACAACGGGCTTCGGCACGCGCCTCGCCGCGGCCATCGAGGAGCGTGGCGCGATGTGCGTGGGAATCGACCCGCACTCCTACCTTCTCGCGGACTGGGGCCTGCCGGACGATGCGACGGGCGCACGGGACTTCGGGCTGCGCGTCGTCGAGGCCGCCGCGGGACGTGCGGGGATCGTCAAGCCGCAGGTGGCGTTCTTCGAACGGTTCGGCTCTGCCGGGTACCACGCGTTGGAGCACGTGCTCGAGGCCGCGCGTGCGGCCGGACTGCTCGTCATCGCCGACGTGAAGCGCGGCGATCTCGGCACGAGCGTCGAAGCGTACGGCGAGGCGTGGCTGACCCCGGGGTCGCGCTTGGAGGCCGATGCCATGACCGTCTCGGCCTTCCAGGGCGTCGGGTCGCTGAACGCGCCGATCCGCCTCGCCGCAGAGGCGGGCAAAGGGCTCTTCGTGCTCGCCGCGACGAGCAATCCTGAAGCCGCCGGCATCCAGCATTCGATCGACGCCGATTCGGGGCGGACGGTGGCTCGTGTCATCATCGATGATGTGAACCGCGAGAACACGCTGATCGGAGACACTATCGGGCCACTCGGCGTCGTGCTGGGGGCCACCATCGACCTGAAGGGCTTCGGCGTCGACACCGACGATGCACCGAAACCGCCGCTTCCGGTGCTGGCGCCCGGATTCGGCCACCAGGGCGCACGGGTCGAGGATGCGCGGGCTCTGTTCGGCGCACTCGCCGAGGTGATCGTGATCAGTGAGTCGCGCAGCATCCTCTCGGCGGGCCCGGATGGAATCGAACAGGCCATCGCCTCTCGGGCGGACGAGGTGCGTGCGGCTCTTGTCTGAACAATCCGCGTCGACGACGAGTTCGCGTTCGACCCGGCCTCCCGAGGTCGACCGCGTCGCGGCATCCCGAGCGGCCGTCGCGGCGAGACGTGCTCGCGCCTCGGTCAAGACGGCGATCGCGTCGGGGGAGAGGTCTCCGCTCGATGTGCTCGATGCCGCCATCGCACATCCGGACGGCCCGGAAGGCACGCTGCGCATCACCGACTTTCTGATGAGTCTCAAGGCCATCGGGGCGACGAAGACCAAAGAGATCCTCGAGCGCCTCGAGATCGCACCCGTGAAGCGGCTGGGCGGACTGGGCAAGCACCAGCGAGAACGTCTGCGCGATTTCCTGAGCGAGCGTTTCGGGCAGAGCGCACCGACCGGCCGCACCCGGCTCGTCGTACTGGCCGGACCGACGGCTGTCGGCAAGGGCACCGTCGCACGGCACATCAGGGAGAACTATCCCGACGTTCTGCTGTCGGTGTCGGCGACGACGAGAAGCCCGCGCCCGGGTGAGGCGGACGGCGTGGACTACTACTTCGTCGACGACGCCGAGTTCGACAGGATGATCGCCGATCACGAGCTGCTCGAGTGGGCGAAGGTGCACAACAGCCACCGCTACGGCACGCCGCGCGCGCCGATCGAGAAGGCGCTCGGTGACGGTCGCAGTGTGCTGCTGGAGATCGATCTGCAGGGTGCACGCCAGGTACGCGCCGCGATGCCGGATGCCGTTCTCGTGTTCCTCGCGCCGCCCAGCTGGGACGAACTGGTGCGCAGGCTCATCGGCCGCGGCACCGAGTCGCAGGAGGAGCAGCACCGAAGGCTCGCAACCGCGAAAGTCGAATTGGCGTCGCAGGACGAGTTCGACGCGCGGGTCGTGAACACCACCGTGGGCGAGGCAGCGCGCGAGGTCGTAGACTTGATGCAGGTGCGCGCACGCCGCCCGCGCCGCGCCGCCACATCGTCAGGTCGCTGAAAAGTGCGAAGCGTTATTGCTTCGCACGAGCATCAGCACCGTCTCGGCGGCACCGGCATCGGCCGGCAGCCGCAATCGAAGGAGTATTCATGTCAACTGCAGCCAAGGGCATCATCGACCCGCCCATCGACGAACTGCTCTCGCGCGTCGAGTCTAAGTACGCCCTCGTGATCTTCGCGTCCAAGCGTGCGCGTCAGATCAACGACTACTACGCCGACCTGCACGAGGGAAGCCTGTTCGACAACGTCGGCCCGCTCGTGGACTCGACCATCGACGACAAGCCGTTGTCCGTCGCCCTGCACGAGATCAACGAAGACAAGCTCGTCGCCCGTCCCATCGACGAGTGACGTGACGAGCGACGGTGCCGCCGTGTCTACGCCTCTGACGATCGTCGTCGGCGTGACCGGCGGCATCGCTGCGTACAAGGCCGTTTCGGTCATCCGCTCGTTCGTGCTGCTGGGGCACAACGTGCACGTCATCGCGACGGATGCCGCGCTGCGGTTCGTCGGAGCCCCGACGTTCGAGGCGATCAGCCGCAATCCGCTGAATACCGACCTCTACGAGGGGGTGTCAGAGGTGAGGCACGTCGGTATCGGCAAGCGCGCCGACCTGGTGGTGATCGCACCGGCGACGGCCAACACGATCGCGAAGATCGCGAACGGGCTCGCCGACGACCTGCTCACCAACACCGTGCTGGCCACGACTGCGCCAGTACTCGTGGCTCCGGCCATGCACACCGAGATGTGGCTCAATACGGCGACCCAGCACAACGTTCAGACGCTGCGGGAGCGTGGAGTCTCGGTGGTGGGACCGGCCGTAGGTCAGCTGACCGGATCCGATTCGGGACCCGGCCGTATGGAGGAGGCGGACGCGATCGTCGCGGCGGCGCTGGCACTGGCATCCAGGCCGACCTCGCGTCACGACCGAGCCGCGAACAGCGAGACGCCGAGGCCGGCAAGGCGCGACCTCGCCGGGCACCGCATCGTGATCACCGCAGGTGGCACGAGAGAGCCGCTCGACCCCGTGCGCTACCTCGGCAACCGTTCCAGCGGAAAACAGGGCGTGGCGCTCGCGACGGCCGCACGCGATCGGGGAGCAGACGTCGTGCTGATCGCCGCGCACCTCGACGTGCCCGTTCCCGAGGGGGTCGCGACACGCACGGTCTCCACAACGCTGGAACTGCAACGCGCGGTGACGGATGCCGCAAGCGACGCCGACATCATCGTGATGGCAGCTGCGGTCGCGGACTTCCGTCCCGCGACGACGAGCGATGCCAAGATCAAGAAGGACGTCGTCGGAGACGAACTGCAGCTCAGCCTCGTGGCCAACCCCGACATCCTCGCCGAACTCTCTGCGGAGAAGCAGCCGGATCAGCTCGTCGTGGGCTTCGCAGCAGAGACCGAGAGCGACCCGCAAGCCCTCATCGAACTCGGCAGGCGCAAGCTCCGGCGCAAGCGCTGCGACTTCCTCGTCATCAACAATGTGGGCTGGCGCACCGGGTTCTCCACCGACGAAAACGAGGTCGTGGTGCTCGACGCCGGCGGCGATATAGTGATGGAGGCCTCAGGCGCCAAGTCGTCGGTGGCCGATCGTATTCTCGACGTCATCACCTCCGCCTGACCCGCGACCAGAACGTGGATGGGGCTACGGACCAGCTGGAGCACCCATGACTTCTTTACGCCTGTTCACCTCCGAATCCGTCACAGAAGGACATCCCGACAAGATCTGCGACCAGGTCTCGGACAGCATCCTCGACGCACTTCTGAGGGTCGACCCGCACAGTCGCGTCGCGGTCGAGACCCTCGTCACCACGGGCCTCGTGCACGTCGCGGGTGAGGTGACCACAAGCGAATACGTGGAGATTCCCGCCATCGTGCGCGAGACGATCACCTCGATCGGCTACACCTCGTCTGACGTGTGGTTCGACGGCCGCTCGTGCGGCGTCTCCGTCTCCATCGGCGGGCAGTCGCCCGACATCGCGCAGGGCGTCGACGACGCGTACGAGAGCCGTGAAGAGGCATCCGTCGACGCGCTCGACCGACAGGGTGCCGGCGACCAGGGCATCATGTTCGGGTACGCCACCACAGAGACGCGTGAGCTCATGCCCGTGCCGATCTGGATCGCTCACCGGCTGGCGGAACGCCTCGCGGAGGTGCGCAAGACAGGGGAGCTCGACTTTCTGCGGCCGGACGGCAAGACGCAGGTCACGATCGGCTACGACGGCATCACGCCGCGCACGGTCGAGACGGTTGTGCTCTCGACTCAGCACTCGCCGAAGGTATCCACCGAGCACCTTCGCGCAGAGGTCGCCGAGCGCATCATCCGTCCGGTGCTCGAGCGGGTCGACCTGGACTCCGGCAACGTGAAAACGCTCATCAACCCGACGGGCCGGTTCGAGATCGGCGGACCGCAGGGGGATGCCGGTCTCACCGGGCGCAAGATCATCATCGACACCTACGGCGGAGCTTCCAGACACGGCGGCGGTGCGTTCAGCGGCAAGGACCCGTCGAAGGTCGACCGCTCCGCCGCGTACGCCATGCGCTGGGTCGCGAAGAACGCGGTCGCGGCCGGCCTCGCCGACCGGCTCGAGGTGCAGGTCGCCTACGCGATCGGCACGGCGTCGCCCGTCGGCCTCTACGTCGAGACGTTCGGTACCGCCCATCTGCCCGAGGAACGCATCACGTCGGCGATCCGTGAGGTCTTCGACCTGAGGCCTGCCGCGATCATCAGGGACCTCGACCTGCTCCGCCCGATCTACGCACAGACCGCGACCTACGGTCACTTCGGACGCGAGCTGCCGGACTTCACCTGGGAGCGACTGGATCGCGTCGACGATCTGCGGTCGGCCGCCGGAATCTGATGGCGGGCGCGCGGGTCGCGCGCGTGATCGTCGACACTCCGCTACCGCAACTGGACCGGCTGTTCGACTACGCCATTCCCGAGCGGCTGATCGACGACGCCGTGCCCGGCGTGCGTGTGACCGTGCCGCTACGCACGGCGGGCCGGCTCACCGATGGCTACATCGTCGAGGTCACGGATCACGCCGACTTCGATGGCGCGCTCAGCGAACTCGAGACAGTGGTGTCCGCCGCGCGCGTACTCACGCCCGAGATCGCCGACCTGGCACGACGCATCGCCGACCGTTCTGCTGGAAGCGCGATCGACGTGCTGCGCCTCGCCGTCCCGCCCCGCATGGTGCGGGTCGAGAAGGCCTGGCTCGCCTCAGAACACGGCGGAGACCCGCAGCAGGTCGAGCCCGTTGTCGCGCGCGGCTACCGCGACGACGCCCCAGGGCGAGCCGTCGACGAGTCGCGACGCATCGCTGTGGATGCCGTACCACGCCTCGCGCGACTGCTGGGAGAGCATCCGTCGTGGGGCAGCCAGTGGGTCGGTGCGTGGGCTGTGACGCTGGCCGAGTTGGCGGCCCGCACACTGGCATCCGGTCGCAGCGCGGTCATCGCCGTTCCCGATTACCGGGATCTGGACCAGCTGCAGGCCGCACTGGGCGACCTGCTTCCCGCCGATGCCGTTGCGCGCCTTGACGCCGCCCAGCCCAACCAAGACCGCTACCGCGCTTTCCTGCGCTGCCTCGAGGCGACGCCGCGCGTCATCATCGGCAACCGGTCGGCCGTCTACGCGCCGGCACACCGGCTCGGAATGATCGCGCTCTGGGACGACTCCGATCCCCTGCACTCCGAGCCTCTTGCGCCGTACGCCCACGCGCGCGATGTCGCCCTGGTGCGCGCGGAGCAGAGCGGATGCGCCCTCGTCTTCGCCGGCCACACCCGCAGTGTGGAGGTGCAGCGTCTCGTCGAGCTGGGCTGGCTGAGCGCCGTCTCGCCCGACCCTGCCGTCGTGCCTCGGGTGCTCGTGACAGCCGCTCAAGCCGATGAAGGCACGCCGGAGCGCATCCCAGGCGGCGCGTGGCGCGCAGCGAAGGAGGGTCTCGCCTCGGGCCCGGTGCTGGTGCAGGTCGCCCGGCCGGGGTATGCACCCGTTCTGGCGTGCGCCCGTTGCGGCGAGGCGGCTCGCTGCGAACGATGCGACGGTCCGCTTGGTCTTGGTTCATCGGGCGCTGCTCCCTCCTGCCGGTGGTGCGGCGCGATCGCTGCACACTGGTCGTGCTCGAACTGCCACGCGACGAAGGTAAGGCTCGTGACCAGGGGCAGCGCACGCACGGCGGAGGAACTCGGTCGTGCGTTCCCCGGCGTGCGCGTCGTGGTGTCCGACGGGGAGCGGCGGGTCACCGTCGTCGATGACCGCGCAGCATTGATCGTCGCTACG
>DASZMW010000029.1:0-5519 GCA_035551735.1 Humibacter sp.
GGCGGGTGATCGCGCTGATCTGGGCATCGTTCGCACTCGGTCTCACGATGGTGCTCGTCGGCATAGGGATCTCGGTGGGCAAGACGATCTTCCAGCTCTCCGTCGCCGACGTGATACCCGCGGATGCCGCCGGCACGATCTACAGCGGCATCCTGCAATTCGTGCAGAGCATCGTCGTCGCGGTCGCCGTGCTCGCGTTCACGGTGTTCGTGATCGCCGTGTTGTCCAGTCCGTTCCGATGGGCGGCGGCGCTGCGCGGATACGTGAGCTCCGGCTTCGGCGCCGCCCGCCGAGGCGCGGAACGGCACGGCATCAGCACCGGCAAGGTCGGGGATTGGATGTACCAGCAGCGCGTGTGGTTGCGAGTGATCGTCGGGCTCATCGCGGCCGCGATCGTGGTCTTCGGCAGGCCGTTGACACCTCCGTTGATCATCTGGACGGCCGTCATCGCCGTGGTCGTGATCGCGGTACTGGAGCTGCTGGCCAGGCCGCCGGTCGAAGCGGACGAAACGGATGCCACGACACCGCTCGCCGCAACAGCCTGACCGCCGCTGCCGCCTGACCGCGCAGCCGGCCGAACTTGGAGCGCTGACAGCTGTCTGTGCCTTGGCGCGCCAGCAGGAATGGGTTCCGTCTCGCCGGTAGGGTCGATGCCGCATGAACCGCATCGCCGTCTCCCTTCTCGCCGCGCTCGACGCGGTGATCGCGCTCGGCATCGGCGTGGCGATTCCGCTCGTTCCGCTCACGATCATGTGGGGGGTGCAGTTCAACCTCGCCGCCGACTGGGTGACGTTCTGGCGTGCCGCCTGCGACGTGTGGCTGCTCGGCCACGGCGTCGACGTGACCGTCACGCTCGACCCGGCCGCGGCCGCCGGGTTCGGCCTCAGCGGTCAGACCGTGTTCACCGTGACCATCGCGGCGCTCGGGTTCGCCGTGCTGACCGCGCTGCTCGGATCACGCACAGGACGCCGGGCCTGGGCGACCCCGCACGCGATCACGGCATCCGTTACCGGCGTCGTGGTCTTCGCCGTTCTGTCGACCGTCGTCACGTTGAGCGCGCACACCGGGCCGATCGTCCCGTCGCTGCTGCAGGGCGCGATTCTGCCGGCCGGGGTATTCGCGCTCGGAATCGTGATCGGGCTGGCCGCGGCAGAGACCCGCGACCGTGCCGACACCGGGCTCGCGGATCACGGCGCCCGGGATCACGAGCCTGGCGGGCGGGCATCCGTGCCGTGGCCGGTGGGCAGCTGGAGCCCGTCGACGCGTGCAGTGCTCGCCGCGTCGCTGAGGGGCGCTGTCGCCGCGTCCCTGCTGATCGTGGCCGTCGCTGCCCTGTTCCTGGCCGTGCTGATGGCGGTGCGCTACGGCAGGATCGTCGCCCTTTACGAGGCGCTGCAGCCCGGCGCGCTCGGCTCGGCCGCGCTCACACTAACGCAGCTGGCGTTGTTGCCGAACGCCGTGATCTGGACGGCGTCGTGGCTCGCCGGTCCCGGCTTCGCGCTCGGCACAGGCTCGTCTGTCGACCCGACGCAGACGCTCGTCGGCCCTCTGCCGAACGTGCCGCTGCTCGGGGTTCTGCCTCAGGGCGATCCGGCGTTCGGGCTCATCGGCGTGCTCGCGCCCGTGCTGTGCGGTGTGGCTGCTGGCGTGCTCACCAGGCAGCGGCTGAACAGGATGTCAGCGCACGGCACCCTGCGCCTCTCGCGTCAGGATGACTGGAGCACCGGTCGACTCGCACTCGTCGTGCTCGGAACGGCCGTCGGCTCCGGTGCGATCGTCGGCCTGCTCGCCTGGTGGTCGGCGGGCGCGATCGGCCCCGGCCGTCTTCAGCATGGCGGACCCAACGGGCTCCTCGTCGCCGGCGCCGTGGCGCTCGAGGTGCTTATCGGTGCGGCGATCGGCATCGCTCTTCGACGGCGGAGCGACGACGGAGCGCCGCAGCTCAGCCTGCGCGAGCGCAGGAGCGCGACGCAGCCCACGGCATCCGACACCGCTCCGATTCCCCGGTTCGGTGCGAAGGAGCCGTGGTGACCGGGGGGTCGCGCCGCCGGAGACGCGGACACCGCCGCATGTGCCCGCTCAATCGAGCACTTCCGCGCCGGTAGGCTTGCAGGGTGCTGTCGCTCGTCGTGCTGGTCTCCGGCCAGGGATCCAACCTGCGCTCTCTTCTCGAGGCATCCTCCGATGCGGAGTTTCCGGCCAGGATCGTCGCCGTCGGCAGCGACCGCGATGACGCGGGCGGCCTGCAGGTGGCCGAGGAGTACGGCATCCCGACGTTCACTGTGGCGTTCTCGTCGTTCGACAGTCGGGAGGAGTGGGGCGATGCCGTGCTCGAGCAGGTTGTGCAGTGGCGACCCGACCTGGTCATCCTGTCGGGGTTCATGCGGCTCTTCCCGTCGCGGGTGGTTGACGCGCTCAGTCCGAACATGATCAACACGCATCCCGCGTTTCTGCCCGAGTTTCCGGGCGCCCACGGGGTGCGCGACGCGCTCGCCGCCGGCGTCTCGCAGACCGGGGCGAGCGTGATCGTCGTCGACAACGGTGTCGACTCCGGCCCGATCATCGCCCGCGAACGCGTGCCGGTTCTACCCGATGACACCGAGGGCAGCCTGCACGATCGCATCAAGGTCGTGGAGCGCCGCCTGCTCATCCAGGCTGTTCTCGACATCGCCAACGGACACATCGACCTCAAGGAGCTGGCCACAGCATGAGCGAACCGCACGCCGCAGACCCGAGCCTCTACCGCGAACGCGACGTCATTCCCGTGCGTCGTGCGTTGCTCTCCGCCATCGACAAGACGGGCATCGTCGAACTGGCGACGACGCTGAAGAACGCCGGCGTGGAGCTCGTCTCGACGGGCAACACGGCGCGCGTCATCCGCGAGGCGGGCCTCGACGTCACGGATGTCTCCGACCTCACCGGATTCCCCGAATCGCTCGGCGGACGTGTCAAGACACTGCACCCGGCCGTGCACGCCGGTCTGCTCGCCGACCTGCGCCTCGAGGACCACGAGCGGCAGCTCGCCGAGCTCGGCATCGCACCCTTCGAGCTCGTGATCAGCAACCTGTACCCGTTCGCGCAGACGGTTGCTTCGGGTGCCGAGGCGTCGGAGGTCGTCGAGAACATCGACATCGGCGGCCCAGCCATGGTGCGCGCTTCGGCGAAGAACTTCGCGAACGTCGCGATCGTCACCTCGCCTTCCCGCTATGCGGAGGTGGCGGATGCCGTCGCTGCCGGCGGCACGACGCTCGCGTTCCGCACGGCGCTCGCCCGTGACGCCTTCCGCCACACGGCGGGCTACGACGTAGCCGTCGCCTCCTGGCTGGGCAGCACGATCGCCGCCGACGACGAGGGCACCGGATTCCCGGCGTGGGTGGGCTCAACGTGGACGCGCAAAACGTCGCTGCGCTACGGCGAGAACAGCCACCAGGGCGCTGCGCTCTATGAGAACGTCGGTGGCAACGGCATCGCGCAGGCCGAGCAACTCGGCGGCAAGGAGATGTCGTACAACAACTACGTCGATGCGGATGCAGCTCTTCGCGCCGCGCACGACTTCGCTTCGCCTGCGGTCGCGGTCGTCAAACACGCGAATCCGTGCGGCATCGCGGTGGTGGGGGAGTCCGACGACATCGCGGATGCCCACCGTAAGGCGCACGAGTGCGACCCGCAGTCGGCGTTCGGCGGAGTCATCGCCGCGAACCGTACCGTCACGCTCGCGATGGCGCAGTCCGTGAAGCCGATCTTCACCGAGGTGATCATCGCGCCGGACTACGAGCCGGAGGCCCTGGACTTGCTGCAGACGAAGAAGGATCTGCGCATCCTCAAGCTGGAGCCCGGCTTCGCGCTGCCGGCCGTCGAGTACAAGCAGCTCTCCGGCGGCATGCTCATGCAGGTCTCCGATCACCGGTTCACTCCGGCTTCGGAGTGGACCCTCGTGTCGGGTGAGGCAGCGGATGCCGCGACCCTCGCAGACCTCGAGTTCGCGTGGACCGCGTGCCGGGCCGTCAAGTCGAACGCCATTCTGCTCGCGTCGGGCGGGGCATCCGTCGGCGTCGGCATGGGGCAGGTGAACCGCGTCGACTCGTGCGATCTCGCCGTCAAGCGTGCGGGCGACCGCGCTGCGGGATCGGTGGCGGCATCGGATGCCTACTTCCCGTTCCCGGACGGCGCGGAGACCCTGATCGCCGCCGGCGTGAAGGCGATCGTGCAGCCGGGCGGATCGATTCGCGACCAGCTCGTGATCGACGCCGCGAAGGCCGCCGGCGTCACGATGTATTTCACCGGCGAGCGTCACTTCTTCCACTGACGACTGAGGCGAGAGCGGAGAACGCTTGCGTGCTCTGCCGAGCCGATGGAGTCAGTCGGGCGCGAAGCGCACGCACTGACCCCCTTTTCGCTGGTCGACCAGCGAGGACCAGGTTCAGCAGGTCCATAGCCTCCACTCGGATAGGGTGACAGCCATGACTGTCGCTTGGGGCCGCAAGATCGTGGCCGCCGTTCTCACCGGTTTCGTCGTCGCACTTCTCGTGCACGTGGGAACGGTGGTGCTGACGAACGAGGCCTTCCTGCTGCAGGGCGCCGGCTGGGCCGCCATCGTGTCGCTGAGCGGGTTCTTCACGCTGGCATCGGTGTTCACATTCGTTCTACTCGCCGCTGCTTCGCTGTTCGACGCATTGAGCACCTGGTGGGGTGCCCTCATCACAGGCCTTGTCACCGGTGTGATCGCGACGACGATCGACAGCATGATCTACCTGGCCACCAACGGCCAGAAGCCCGATATCTCCTTCCTCTGGACCCTGGCGGGCGAGCGCAACCTGCTCTTCATCCTGTTCGTCACGGTGCTCACGCCGACTCTGGGTCGCTGGCTCTTCCGCACCATCACGTCGTACGACCGAGCCGCCGTCATCGGTCGCAAGGTGGCACTCGTGCGCATCCCCGCCACGAATCTGGCAGAGGGCATCGTCAGCAACATCGACCGCCTGCCCGTCGACACGGCCAAGGCCGACGAGCAGTGGGATGCCTACGTCGCCGCGCTCTCCGGCGCCGGCTGGGACACCGTCGAGGTGGCGTCAGCCGAGGTGCTGCCCGACTCCGTGTTCGTCGAGGACACCGCCATCGTCTTCGATGGTCTTGCCGTGATCGCCCGCTCGGGCGCCGAGCAGCGTCGTGGTGAGACGCCGGGCACCGAAGCCGTGCTCACGGACCTCGGACTGCGCATCGATCGCATTCAGGAGCCGGGAACGCTCGACGGCGGCGACGTGCTGCGCGTCGGCGACACCCTCTACGTCGGTCGCAGCGAGCGCACGAACGCCGAGGGCATCCGCCAGCTGCGTGTGATCGCCGACGACGAGGGATTCTCGGTCGTCGCGGTTCCCGTGAAGGGCGCGCTGCACCTCAAGTCGACAGCGACGGCATTGCCCGACGGCACGGTGATCGGCAACGCCGATCTCATCGCCGACACGAGCATCTTCGACCGCTTCCTGCCCGTTCCCGAGCCGGCCGGCGTCGCGGCCGTCGCG
>DASZMW010000030.1:0-4585 GCA_035551735.1 Humibacter sp.
TGGCCAGCCGTTCGTCGGTGCTCAGGTGCCTAGGGTGCTCAGGTGTCGAGGAAGCGATCCTGGCTACGACCACATCATGAGCACCGATGAACTCAGCTTCGATCAGAGAGGTCTACCCGTCATGTCACTTGTTCGCGTTCACAATTTTTCGGTCTCGCTCGATGGTTTCAGCGCCGGTGCTGACCAGAGCCTGGAGGCGCCCTTCGGGCATGCCGACGATCGACTGATGCGATGGTACACAGACACCCGTTCATTTCACGTCATGACGGGCCAAGAAGGCGGGAGCACCGGCATCGACGACGCCTTCGCGAGCAACTGGGGGCCGGGCATCGGCGCGGAGATCATGGGTCGCAACAAGTTCGGTCCGCAGCGTGGACCGTGGACCGATGAGGAGTGGAAGGGCTGGTGGGGCGAGGAGCCGCCATTCCGGACCCCCACTTTCGTGCTCACCCATCACGTCAGGCCCTCGATCGAGATGAAGGGCGGCACCACCTTCCACTTCATCGACGCCAGCCCAGCTGAGGCGCTTGCGGAGGCCAAGGAGGCCGCAGGCGGTCTCGACGTTCGCATCGGCGGCGGGCCGGCCGCCGTTCGCCAGTTCCTCGCCGCCGACCTGATCGACCACATGCACGCCGTGATCGTGCCGATCCTCCTCGGCCGCGGCGAGTCCCTCTGGGATGGCCTGGAGGGCATGGAAGAGCGCTTCGCCATCGAGTCGGTGAGCTCCCCCACCGGCGTCACCCACGTCACGTTCACCCGTCGTTGACCGCTCTCGGGGATGCCGAGCGACTCAGCGCCCGCAGCTCGTCGAGGGATCCGAGTTTGCCCGGGTTGCGGATCAGGTAGACACGGTCGACGCGTCCGCCCGCAACGTGAACGCTCATCGCGGTGGTGTCGCCACCGCGGTCGATGCGCACGGCGGGGAGGCCGTTGAGCACGATGGGATCGATGGTGGCCTTGGCGATGCGTGTCAGCAGTCGCGCGACGCGGTTCGCTCCGTTCACGGGCTCGGGGACGGCCGCGGCTACGCCCCCGCCGTCGGCGATGAGCACGACATCCGGCGCGAGGATGTCCATCAGGTCTTGCAGCCGCCCGGTGTCCAGGACTACGACGAAGCGATCGACGACGGCCTTGTGCTCTTCGGCGGTCACGGTCAGGCGTGGGCGCCGCGAGTTCACGTGTTCGCGAGCGCGGTGCGCGATCTGTCGAACGGTGCTGGGGGCGATGCCCGTGGCGTCCGCGATCTCGGCGAAGGGGAGCCTGAACACCTCCCGCAACACGAACACCGCACGCTGCGTGGGTTCGAGGGTCTCGAGCACCGTCAGCATCGCGATGGAGACGCTCTCGGCGAGCTCGACGTCATCGATGACGTCCGGGGCGGTCGCAATCGGCTCCGGAAGCCATGCGCCCACGTATTCCTCACGACTGCGGGCGAGCGACCGCAGTCGATTCAACGACATCCGCGTCACGATCCGCACCGCATACGCCCTCGGCTCGCGGATGTCGGATGCCTGGACCTCCCACCAACGCAGCCAGGACTCCTGCAGCACGTCCTCGGCGTCCGTGGCCGACCCGAGCATCTCGTAGGCCACCGTGAACAGCAGTCCCCGGTGCGCGATGAACGGGTCCTCGTTCACACAGGCTCCCGATCCGGCGCGGAGCCCGCGTGGGCCGCGAGCGGGATCTCACACGCGCGTGAGAAGCCTTGCGACGTCACCCCCAGCGCGACGTTCGCACGGGTGGCCTGGTTCGCGAACGCGATGATCGTGGTGAGTTCGACGGTCGCGGCCGCACCAACCTTCGCGAGCAAGCCTTCGACCATCGCGTCGGTGACCGTAGGCGGCGTGGCGGTCATGGCCTCCGCGTAATCCATGACGTCGCGTTCGAGCGCGGTGAAGACCTCGGACTGGCGCCAGCAGGGCACCTGGCTCGCCTTCGCCAGATCGAGCTGCTCGTTCTGGGCCTGAAAGTAGGCGACATCCAGGCACCAGCTGCAGCCGACCTGGGCAGCGACTGTCATATGGGCGAAGGTCTTCAGGCTCGGGTCCGCGGCATCCCACCGGCCGACCATTCCGCCGAAAGCGAGGCTGTCCTGAGCCACCGCCGGACTGTGCCACAGCACCTCGACATTCTCGGGGATCGCGCCGAGTCGGTCGATCATCGTCTCTTTGACCGACTCCGGGATCTCCGCCTTCGAAACACGCAGCGCCATGTTCTTCTCCTCACCCATTGTGATCGACAAGAAGACACCGCTCGGTCCGAAAACGTGACAGTCCGACCTCGCACGCTTGCGACGCAAGCGTGACGGGAGCCGTCTGGTCGCGGCGTGGCCGTGGTCGTGAAGCAGCGGTGCGCAGCCCGACGAGCACCCTCAGGCGAGCGCCTGCAGCCCCGTCACTCGCAGCAGCTCGAGCCTCGAAGCATCCTCCGAGCCGGGCACGGCGGTGTAGACCACGATGCGCAAGTCACTGCCGGGCACGCTGAGAACGTCGCAGTCGACGGTGATCGGGCCCGCCTGGGTGTCTCTGGCGGTCTTGCGACTTGCCCTGTGCTGGGCGATCCGCGCCGACGCCCAGCGGCGCTCGAACTCCGATGAGCCCGCGCGCAACCGCTCGACGAGCTGGGTGAGTGATGGGTCACGCGGATACCGCCCGACGGCCGAGCGCAGGTCGGCGACGAGGTCGTCGGCGAATTCCTCCGCGTGCTCGTCGTCGTAGTCCATCGGACCTGGGTCGAGCATGAAGTGCCGCCAGACCAGGTTGCGTTCGAGGCCGCGGTACTGCGACGGGTCGCCGGTGAGTGCCGCCCAGAGCGGGTTCCAGAGCAGGATGTCGTGAGCGGCCGTGTAGACGGCGAGCGGAGTGTCGCTCAACCGGTCGACGATCCGCTGCACCCCTGGAGAGATGTGACGCGGCACAAGCCCACCGGATGGCACGGCGGCTCCAGCTACCCGGTACAGGTGGTCGCGCTCGTCGTCGGTCAGTCGCAGCACCCTGGCGAGTGCGCCGAGCAGCTGCGGCGAAGGGTTCACGGCCCGACCCTGCTCGAGGCGCACGACATAGTCGACGCTGATACCGGCGAGCGCGGCGAGTTCCTCGCGACGGAGTCCAGGCGTGCGGCGGCCGACTCCGGCCGGAAGCCCCGCCTGCTCGGGAGTCACGCGCTGACGCCACGATCTCAGCGCTGTCGCGAACTCGGTCACGCATCCATCGTCGCACCCTGAGCTGTCGCGAGGGTGGTACTGCCGGTCCTCCTGTCGACCGTTGCCTGGTCGTTCCGGTGCGCCTGGGCGAGGCTGGGTTCCATGACCACAACACTCATCACCGGAGCGAACCGAAGCCTCGGGCTCGAGACCGTCCGCCGCCTCATCCAGGCCGGCCACACCGTCTACGCCGGCATGCGCGACCCTGCGACGGGCGACGCTGCGCGCGTTCTCGGCGCCCGCCCCATTCAGCTCGACGTCACCGATCAGGCGAGCGTCGACGACGCCATTGCTCAGCTGCCAGCGCTCGACGTGCTGGTCAACAATGCAGGCATCCTCGGGGCATCCTTCGGCGTCGACGATCTCACGGCCGCGGCGCTCCAGACGGTGCTCGACACCAACGTCGTCGGCATCGTGCGGGTCACGCAGGCTGCGTTGCCGTTGTTGCGCGCGTCGACGAATCCGGTCATCGTGAACGTCGCATCCGGCGTGGGATGGCCGCGGTACCTCTCGACCGAAGGGCACGACGAGTTCCCGGTCACGGGCATCCCGTATGCCGCGTCGAAGGCAGCGGCGATTGCGCTGACCGTGCAGTATGCCAAGAACCTGCCGGGGATGCGTATCAACGCGAGTGATCCGGGCTACACCGCCACGGACTTCAACCGACACCGCGGGCACCAGACGGTGACGGAGGGAACGGATGCGACGGTCTCGCTCGCGACGATCGGCGCAGACGGCCCCACCGGCGAGTTTCACGACCGCAACGGTCGCATCGCATATTGAGTCTCACCGACCACTGAGGCGTGGCATCCGTCGCCTCCGGTCCTGAAGAGCTCGCTCAGCGTGCCAGAGCGGGCTTGATGACCTCTTCCGCGAACCTGCGGAAGCTCGTGGGCCCCGTGTTCTCGGGCGTGCGGGGGAGGAGGTTGTAGATGCCTCGCTCGGCGGCGATGTCCATGTCGACCACGGACTGTGCCATCGCCTCGGAGAAACCGTGCGCGAGCAGGGCCCGCTTGTCGGCCGTACGGTCGCCGGGCTGGAACCGGATCGTCGTGCCGAGGGTCTCGGTCAGGATCTGAGCGATGTCATTCAGGGAGAGATCGTCGGGGCCGAGGACGCCGACGCTGTCCTGCCCTGTCCAGGTGTGGTCGAGCAGAAAGCGCGCGGCAGCAGAGGCGATGTCCGCCGTGGCGGTCCAGGGGATGCGCAGGTCGGCAGGATGGGTTCCAGAGACCGTGCCGTTCGCGAGCGCTGGCACCTGCCGCAGGAAGTTGTCCATGAAGCCCGGCATGCTCAGCGCTCGAACGTGGGCGCCGGTGCTGCGGAACAGGTCCTCCATCGCATGCGAAGCGGACACGTGGCCCGCGTAAAGCTGTGACCCCC
>DASZMW010000031.1:0-6613 GCA_035551735.1 Humibacter sp.
CCAGGTCTCGGTGATCGCCGAGTCGGGCGCCAGGTAGTCGGCGAACTCGCTGATGCCGCCCTCGTACGTGAAGTCGATCTGCTCGGCAGCGTCACCACGGGCATCCGTGATCGCGATCGTGAGGCCGGGGACGAGGAATGCCGTCTGCCTGGCCCTCCCGATCAGGTCGTCGGCACTGAACTCGACGTTCTTGCCGAAGATCTGCTGGTCGGCCCAGTAACGGATGCGCGTGCCCGTGACACCCTTCGCCACCTTTCCGACGACTCGCAACTCGCTACCGGACGAGAACGGATGGAACGGCGAGTCGGGAGCCGGCTCGCCGGCATCGTCGAACACCCCCGGCTCACCGCGATGGAACGACATCGCCCAGGTCTTGCCGTTTCGATCGACTTCCACGTCGAGGCGTTCGGACAGGGCGTTGACGACGGATGCGCCGACGCCGTGAAGTCCACCGGAGGACGAGTAGGAGCCGGAACCGAACTTTCCGCCGGCGTGCAGCTTGGTGAAGACCACTTCGACACCCGTCAGCCCGGTCTTAGGTTCGATGTCGACGGGGATGCCTCGCGCGCTGTCGCGCACCTCGACGCTGTCGTCGGGGTGGAGCACCACATCGATGCCCGCTCCGAATCCGGCGAGGGCCTCGTCGACCGAGTTGTCGATGATCTCCCAGAGGCAGTGCATGAGGCCGCGGGCGTCTGTCGACCCGATGTACATGCCGGGGCGCTTTCGCACCGCCTCCAGTCCCTCGAGCACCGAGAGGTGTCTGGCGGAGTAATCGTTCGTCGCCACGCGAGTCTCCAGTCGTCGTCCGGCCTGTCGTTTTTCGCCCAACGGCGCGACCTGGTCCGGACATGCGCACCGAGATGGAATCGGGCGTGTTTCAGACTATCCGGCGGGCTCTGCGGTCTGGCGCACCGACACTCTTCGGTGGTCAGCGTGCCTCGATCGCCCTACGCGTACAGCGAAATGCAGTGGAATCAGGCATGCTCACGGCGTCGACGTGCTTGTATTGGTGACAACCACCCGCAAGGGTTCGGGCCTTCAGAAAGGAGCTCAGCATGTCGAATTACGCAGGCCAAGTCGCCACCCCCGGTGCCGACGAGCTCCCCTCCGGCCCCACGCTGACGGCAGCAGACCGCTGTGACGCGTGCGGCGCCCAGGCCTATGTGCGTGTGACAGTGAACGACAGCGAATTGCTGTTCTGTGCTCACCACGCCAAGAAGCACCACGAGAAGCTCTCCAGCATCGCCACGAGTTGGCACGACGAGACGGCTCGGCTGTTCGAAGATCAGCGCGCCTGAGAATCGCCGGAATGTGAAGAACGGCCCGCGGGATTCCACGGGCCGTTCTTTCGTGCTTCAGAAGTGCATCAGCTCACGGAACCGCGGCAGTGAGCCGGTGCGCACGCCTGTCGCACTCGGCTTGTTCTCGTAGGCGCCGGGCATCCAGTTGCCTTCGACGATGATGGGACCGTTCGGTGTGACGACGACGTCCCAGCCGATGTATCGGATCTCGGGAACCACGCCGCTCACTTCGGTGGCGAGAGCGAGCACCGCGTCGGCCATCGGAAGCGTGAAGTCGACGATCGACCTCCCCGTTCCCGGATGATTGGCATAGATGTGCTGGTGGGAGCCGTAGCCAGGGCCCTTCGATGCGCCGTGCTCGTCGAGAAGTGTGAAGAAACCACCGAAGGCCTGCTGATCGCTCGCGCCCTTGCCGACGCCGAACTTCTGCGCGAATGACAACAGGTGCACCTCGCCTGCGTCGTCACGGAAGGTCGTGACCCGCGTGGTGTTGACGATGTCGGGGCTGACATCCGTGAGCGCCGGATGCTGCGCGATGTACTCCTCGAGCAGGGTCTGGCCCTTTTCGATGAGTTCCGCGCGGAACGCAGTCCAGTCGTCGATCTCCCCTGCCTCGTACCGCGATACCCCGTATCCGGAGTTGCTCACGGGGACCTTGCCGATCACCACACCGTGGCCTGTCACGAACTCACGCAGTGCGTCGACGGTCGCCGGCTCGACCTCGAACCACTCGCGGCCGAGGTAACGATCGAAGATTCGGTTGAACTCGATCTTGTCTTCGAATCGGCCCCGGAAGTCTGCCGCGTCGTAGCGCAGTGCCAGATGGTTGGAGATCGCGTTCGTCATGAAGGTCGCCCGCTCGGCGCGCGTCAGAATCGCGAAGTCCCAGTCGACGTAGTCCTGAAATCCTGTGTCGCGAAAGCCTGCGTACCAGAGCATGTCCGTGAACACGGCCGGAGCCCATTTGTGGTGCTGCACGCTCACGTCCCTCGACCGCCGCCAGACACTCGGCAGGTCGAGGGCTCGGAAACGTTCACCGAAGTACGCCAGCCTCGAGCGCAAGCTGAGGCTCTTGCGCTCCGCCATCAGTCGAGATTCGCGATCGTCGCGTCGACCGCGGCGTCGATGATGTCGAGCCCCTTGTTCAGTGTGTCCTGCTCGTCGTCGACGATCGCAGGCATGAGCTTCAGCACCTCGCTGAAGGGTCCGGACGTTTCGACGATGAGGCCGTTGGCGAACGACGCACGCGAGACTGCCGTGGCGATGCCAGAGCCGGGCGCGCTCACGAGTCCTTGAAGCAGCCCTCGTCCCCTCGTGGTGAGGTGCTCGGGGTGCTTCGCGACGATACCTTGCAGTCGTTCGGCGACGGTGCCCGCGCGGCGATGGACGGCCTGAGAGAACTCCGGATCTCTCCAGTAGGTCTTGAGGGCGGCGGCCGCACCGACGAAGGCGACGTTGTTTCCTCGGAAGGTCCCGCTGTGCACTCCTGGTTGCCAGATGTCCAGTTCGGGCTTGAGCAGCACGAGCGACATCGGGAACCCGTAGCCGGACAGCGACTTCGACAGCGTCACGATGTCGGGAACGATGCCGGCCTCTTCGAAGCTGAAGAAGTCGCCGCTGCGGCCGATGCCGATCTGGATCTCGTCGACGATGAGCAGAATGCCCTTCTCGCTGCACAGCGTCGCCAGGGCCTGAAGCCACTCGGCGCGTGCGACGTTCACGCCGCCCTCGCCCTGCACGGACTCGACGATGACGGCTGCTGGGAAGTCGAGTCCGCTGCCTGGGTCATCCAGCATGGTTCGCAATTGGGCGACCGTGTCGGTCGTCTGGTCGAAGTACCCGTCGTACGGGTGGAAGGTCACGTCCCCGAGGGAGACACCGGCCGCCGCGCGGAACTTGTCGTTGGCTGTCGCAGCGAGTGCTCCGAGCGAGACGCCATGGAATCCGTGTGTGAAGGCGATGACCGAACGCCGTCCCGTCACCTGACGAGCGAGCTTGAGCGCCGCCTCGACGGCATTCGCGCCGGTCGGCCCGGTGAAGTGCAGCCGGTACGACAGGTTCCTCGGCGTCAGGATGATGTCGCGGAACGACTCGAGGAAGCGCTTCTTCGCTCCCGTTGCCATGTCGAGCGAGTGCTGAATGTGATCGCCGGCGAGGTAGTCGATCACCTGTTCTTTGATGATCGGGTTGTTGTGCCCGTAATTCAGTGCCCCGGCACCGCAGAAGAAGTCGATGTACTCATTGCCGTCCTCGTCCCAGACCAGCGAGCCGCGCGCACGGTCGAAGATCACCGGGAACGACCGGATGTAGCTCCTGACCTCTGATTCCAGTTCGGAGAAAACAGTGAGATCCACGTATGCGCCTTCCTAGCATGGCAGGGGATTTTCGGCCGATGACCGGATCGCGGTTGGCCGCCCGCCAGTCTACCGGCGCAGGTTGTGCGGGGCGCTCAGAGAGGCTGTTCGATGCGCCCGTCGCCGGCCTCGACGTAGCGGCGCGGTACCCGCACGGGGACGCCTGTGAGGATCTCGTCGCCGATGGTCCCGGCCCACTCCGCCCACTCCGTCGGCGTGGGTTCGCCACGAAGGCCCGGACCGAACACGATGACGGGGTCCCCGGTCTGCAGACCGGCCGCCTCGACGATCACGCTGCTGTCCACTCCGATCTCTGCGAGCGGATGCCTGTGCCCGCGCACCCAGACCGACGCGGCGTGCGCCGCCCGCGCCGGCAGGCCGTCGGCCCAGCCGGCGGCGATCCGCGCGGTGTGCCCGTTCCCCTCGGCGACGGCGGTCGCAAGGGTCATCGTGGGAACGACGCCGATGTCGGCTGCGCTGCGGTCGTCGAATGGCGATACCCCGTACGCGGCGATGCCGAACCGCACGATGTCGAAGCGGGCCTCTGGCATCCTGATGCCCGCGGAGCTCGCAGCCAGATGAATGAGTTCTGGGTGCACTCCGCGGGCCGCAGCCACAGCGATTGCCTCGCGAAAGCGGCGCAATGCCTCCTCATCGTCGGCGACCGATGCGTCGGCGAGATGGGACCAGATACCGCGGATGCGCAGGGCGCCCGCGTTCTCCCCCGCCATCGCCGCATCGAGGAGGCCGGGCCATTCGCGTTCGGTCGCGCCGTTCCTGTGGAGACCGGTGTCGATCTTCAGGTGCACCTGCAGCGGAACGGTGGGCCGCGCGGTCAGCGCAGCACGGAGCTCGTCCTCCGTCGAGATTCCGACGTCGATGTGCCTGCCGGCAGCCGCTGCGAAGTCGGCGCCGGAGCCGTGCAGCCATGCGAACAGCGGTGCGTCGATGCCCGCATCGCGGAGACGCAGACCTTCGGAGATCTCCAGCACGCCGAGCCAGGATGCTCCCGCCTCGAGAGCGGGCCGGGCCAGCTGAAGCATGCCGTGGCCGTAGGCATCCGCCTTCAGCATGGCCATGACGGAAGTGGGCGCCGCGATGTCGCCGAGAAGCCGCAGATTCGACCGGAAGACGTCGAGATCGACGGTCGCAACCGCGCTCATGACGTCACCCAAACGCGTTGGAAACGGGCGCCGAGCCCGGCCGAGAGTGCAAGAGGGGCGCGGCCGGACGCCGTTGCCCACTGGCTCGGCGTCGGCGCGCCCGGCTGCCCGCCCCAGAGGATCACGTCGACGCCCGACTCTGCCCGTTCGTCGCCGAGGTCGACCATGAACTGATCCATCGCGACACGACCGGCCAGTACATGCTGCGCGCCGGCGAGCAGGACGTGAGCCTTGTTCGACGCAGAGCGGGGAACGCCGTCCGCGTACCCGAGGCCGACCAGCGCTAGATAGGAGTCGGAAGCCACCCGGTAGGTGTAGCCGTAGGAGACCGGGCTACCGGCAGGGACGCGCTTGCAGGAGACGACCTCGCCCGTCACGGTCATGACGGGTGTCGCATCGGGAGCCGTGCCGTAAAGAGCAGCCGTCACATCCGCATCCACGGCGTCGCGAAGCGGGTCGACATCGTCGTGCACGAATCGGTCGAAGCGATGCGAACGGGCCGCCGCCTGAACCTCGACGGTGCCGTGCCCGAAGGCGTCGGCGCGCAGATCGAGTACGACGTCACGGGGGCCGCTCTGCGCCGCGATCGTATCGAGCGCAGCGTGCAGCCTCGTGCGCGAGAGCGTGATTCGTCTGCGCATCTCGTCAGCTGACCCGGACGATCCCCATCGGAGTGCTCTGCGTGCCCTGTCCTAGCGGGTTGTCCTGCAGGATGTGCACAAGGGCGGCATCCCGCTTCGAGCCGAGCGTCGAGCCGAGGATGTTGCCGCCGAGGTCGTTGATGTCCACGATGGCCACGTCGGCCCCACCCAGTGCTGCGCTGAGTTGTGCCGCCACCTTCTTCGGTTGCGCCGGCGCCAGAACGACCTGCGAGTCGTACGGCGGGATCGTGCCCTCCGTCGGCCCGTCGATGCCGCGCGCCTTCGGACCGGCGATGCGGTAGAAGTCGCCCTTCCGACCAAACTTCTTCGTGACCGCAGCGACCGCCGCCGCGAGCAGGATGCGGACTGTTCCGCACTCGCGCAGCGCCATCTCCATCGTCTCCGGCATGCCGAGTCCGATGCCGTGCGGAGTCTTCTGCACGTACCTGGACAACGTCACCGCCAGCTTGCGCGGTTCGATGTCTTCGATCGGGTACGAGCGTCCCTGGGTGATTCCGACGATCTTCTCAGTCACGAACAGCACGTCGCCAGGCCGTAGCTCGCGCTTCGCGGCCGCAGTCACGACCGCGACGAGGTCATCCCCTCGCACAACCAGCGGTGTCTTGATCGGAATGCGGTGATATTCGATGCCGTCGACGGCGATCGACAGCTCTTTGCCGGCGTTGGCGCTCGGCTCTGCCGATCTACTCAAGGTAGTCGCGCAGCGACTGCGAACGGGACGGGTGACGGAGCTTCGCCATCGTCTTCGACTCGATCTGACGGATGCGCTCGCGCGTCACCCCGAACGTGTCGCCGATCTGGTCGAGCGTCTTCGGCATCCCGTCGCCGAGTCCGAAGCGCATGCGGATCACGCCGGCCTCGCGCTCGGAGAGCGAGTCGAGCAGGCTTTCGAGCTGCTTCTGCAGCATCGTGAATCCAACGGCATCCGCCGGCACGACGGCCTCGGTGTCCTCGATGAGGTCACCGAATTCGCTGTCGCCGTCCTCGCCGAGCGGAGTGTGCAGCGAAATCGGTTCGCGACCGTACTTCTGCACCTCGATGACCTTCTCCGGAGTCATGTCGAGTTCTCTGGAGAGCTCTTCCGGAGTGGGCTCGCGACCGAGGTCCTGCAGCATCTGCCGCTGAACGCG
>DASZMW010000032.1:0-4636 GCA_035551735.1 Humibacter sp.
CGGCGCTTGCGCTGCACACACTGATCCGCACGCGGTTCCGCGACGATCGGCTGCAACTGATCGGGTTCTCCAGGCATGCGCAGGTGATGGACATCGAGGAGCTCACGGGTCTCGACGCCATGTGGGACAAGGGGACCAACCTGCACCATGCACTGCTGCTCGCCAATCGCTACTTCCGCAAGAACCCCGATGCGCAGCCCGTGCTGCTCGTGGTCACCGATGGTGAGCCAACGTCGCATCTCGAGGCCGACGGCAGCGTGCGCTTCGCCTACCCGCCGCATCCCGTGACCATCGCGCACACCGTGGACGAGCTGGATGTCTCGCAGCGGCTCGGCGCGCAGATCACGATCTTCCGGCTCGGCTCCGACCCCGGCCTCGCCCGCTTCGTCGACGGTCTCGCCCGCAGGGTCGGCGGTCGAGTCGTCGCACCGGAGCTCGACGACCTCGGCGTTGCCGTCGTCGACAGCTACCTGGGTTCGCGCGCGCCAGGAGAACGCTCCGGCCGGAGCGACACGGACCCGAACATCTGGGGTGACGGCGGCTGGTACGAAGACCGAGGCTTCTGGGTCGATCAGTGAAGCAAGGGTGAGTCGCCCGCTGGGCCTCGCCGCTAGACTCCGGCGGTGATGCGGTCTCTGATGCGATCGATGCGGTCGAGAACCCTCTGGGCGCGCATCGCCGACCCGAGCCTCGCCGTGGTACTCGCGGCGCTCTCCTTTCCACCTTTGGGTGTTCCCGGCATCGAACTCGGCGACCTCGAACGCACCTCACCCGCGTGGGTGAACGTGGCGTTGGTGCTGCTTCAGACTCTTCCCCTTGCCGTGCGGAAGCGATGGCCTGTGCCTGTTCTGGTCGTCGTCGGTGTTGGCTTCTCGTGCGCCCAGTTGATGGGTGCCGAGACCGGAGTGGCGGGCCTCGCCGTGCTCGTCGCCATCTATTCGACCGCGGTCCATCAGAGGGTCCTTCGCTGGGCAACGGGGCTCGTCGGCCTCATCGTGTATTGCTGCCTTGCGGTGGCGTTGAGCGCGGCCGGATCGCCGAACCGCCTCGTGGACTGGGTGACGTTCGTCGGAGTACTTGTGGTGCCGTGGTGCCTTGGTCTTCTGGTGCGGGATGGCCTCGATCGGCAGAGCGAACGTGAAGCCGCGTCTGCGCAGCGCGCCGTGAGGGCAGCACGAGCCGCACTCGCACAGGATCTGCATGACGTCGTCACCCACCATGTGACGGCCATGGTGATTCAGGCGGACACTGCTCGGTTCGCTGGGGCAGCGGAGTCCGGTGCTGTCGACGTGCAGGAGGACCTCGCGTCGATCGCCAACACCGGTCGCGCCGCGCTGAGTGAGTTGCGGGTTCTGCTGGGTGCCCTTGACCCGGCGACGCTGGAGAATGCTTCAACGCAGCAGCACGCTGCACGGCATCCGACAGGCCGCGACCTCGCCACGCTCGTGGAGAGGCTCGCCAACTCCGGATATCCCGTGCGTCTTGTGGTGCAGGGAGAGCCGAAGCTGGCGCCATCAGTCGCAGCGACCATCCACGACGTCGCCAGGGAGGCGATTACGAACGCCATGAAGCATGCAGTGGGTGAGGCCGTCACGTGCGAACTTCGCTTCGACGACTCTTTGATCGAGTTGGTCGTCGTCAACCGTGCCCCTTCGGCGCCCATGGACGGTGATCCGGGCCGAGGCATCTCCGGCATTACGGAGCGCGCGCGGCGCGCGGGTGGATCATTACGCGCCGGCCGTGAGGGCGGGGAGTATCGCGTCGAGCTCCGGCTGCCCGTCGGAACGACGACCGAGACGGACGAGCAGCGGTGACGGATCTTCGGGTCGCATCGGCGGAGCATCCGAACGGCCTGCGACTGGTGATCGTCGACGACCAGCAGACGGTCAGAGACAGCTACGTCCGGGTGGCTCGAACCCGCAACGACCTCGAGGTCGTCGGCACCGGGGCGTCTGGTCACGACGCCGTTCGTCTCGCGGCCGCTGTGGATCCCGATGTGATTGTGATGGACATCCGGATGCCGGGGCTCGACGGCATCTCCGCCACCAGGGCCATCGTCGAGATCGGCAACCAGGCGCGGATCCTCGTCATGACGACGTTCAATCTGGACGAGTACGTCTTCGAAGCGCTCAAGGCGGGTGCCAGCGGCTTTCTGCTCAAGGATGCGAGTCCCGAGCAGTTCCTCGATGCCATCGCAGCTGTCGCCCGTGGGGACGCGCTCATCGACCCCGTGGTCACGAGGGCTCTGATCGGTGCCCGCGCCGACCGCATCCGTCGGCGTGACCCGGCAGTGACAGCCATCGAGGCACTCACTCCCCGCGAGCGAGAGGTGCTGCGGCTGCTCGCGGCCGGGATGTCGAACAGCGAGATCGCAGCTGAACTCGTGGTCACGCGCGAGACCGTGAAGACCTACGTGTCGAGGCTGCTTGCCAAACTCGGGATGCGCGACCGTGTGCAGGCGGTCGTGTTCGCGTACCGCACGGGTATCGCAGACGATTTCTGACCTGCGTGACCGCTGCGCCCGCAATCGTCATCCTTTGGGGGATCCGCGGTGCCGGTGTTGATTCCTAGCCTCGGGTGTGGGTCGCAGAGAGCGATCCATGACGGGAGGAACACCATGACCGACGCCACGGCAGTTGCTACGACCGCGGGCCCTCAGAGGCCCGGGGCCGCACGGAGGATTCTTCGATTCCCGATCACCTGGACGGTCATCGGGGTCGCCCTCATCGTGCTCGTCGACGCGTTGGCGACCGGCATCGGCGCGTCGTTCGGGGCCGCGGGGACTGCTATCGGCGCATTGATCGGAGGCGCCGCCGCCGTACCCATCTACCTCTTCGCGATGCGGACCGTCGGGGGACGCGCGGTTCCGGAGCTGTCCAGGCATCAACTCGGCCGCAACATCGGCATCGGCCTCGCCATCGGCACGGCATTCATCGTCGTCTCGGTCGCAGCGGTGGCTCTTCTCGGCGGGTTCACCATCGTGTGGCATCCGGTCGGAGGCATGAGCGTCGTGTTCGTCGGCCTCGCCGTGAACCTCGGTGGCGCGATTGTCGAAGAGCTCGTGTTCCGCGGCCTGATACTGCAGGCGATCCTTGCATCGTTCCGAGGCTCTGTGACGGGTCGGATCGTGGCGGTTGCCGTGACGGCTGCGCTCTTCGGCGGAGCGCACATGCTCAACCCGGGAGCGACTGTCTGGACCGGAACGTGCATCGCGATCGAGGCGGGTGTGCTCCTGGCCGTCGCGTTCTTCTGGCGGGGAAACCTGTGGCTCGTGATCGCCATTCACTTCGCCTGGAACTTCATCGAAGGACTGCTCGGCATCGCCGTTTCGGGACACCGCGACCCTGGACTGTTCTTCACCACGGCGCGCGGACCGCTGCTGCTCACCGGGGGAACATTCGGCGTCGAGGCGTCGCTGATTCCCGTGCTGCTGAGTGCGGCGATGGCGACAGTGATGGTCCTCGCAGCACGAAAGCGTGCGGCACGAACCGGGGCAGAGCGCGGGTAGGCTGCGAACCGATCCGGACCATTTCGCGCCCACCGTTCGGCTCGCGTGGCCGCACGGTGGGTCTCATGCAGTGGAGCACTCATGACCATTCGTTCGCGTCCCGCCACGGCGGCGACCGTCGCTGTCCGTGCCGCAAGGGACTTCCTGTTCGAGCACGGCACCGACTACGACGGCGCCGTCGGGGGTTTCGCCTGGCCTCGGCTGGACGAGTTCAACTTCGCGCTCGAGTGGTTCGATGTGGTGGCAGGGGAGCATCCCGATCGAGCCGCCGTGACGATCGTGGGCGCAGACCTGACGACGCGGTCGTGGAGCTATGCGGAGCTGTCGCGGCGCAGCGACCAGGTGGCGAACTGGCTGAGCGGGTTGGGCATCCGTCGCGGCTCGCACGTGATCGTGATGCTGAACAACACGATCGAGCTGTGGGAGATCATGCTCGGCGTCGCCAAGGTGGGCGCGGTGTCGGTGCCGACCTCGACGCTGCTGTCGGCATCCGACCTGGAGTTCCGGGTGGAGAAGAGCGAGGCGAGCGCGATCGTGACGCTCACCGGCCTTGCCGAGCGTCTCGACGGTCTCGACCCGGCACTCCTTCGCATCGGCGTCGGCGGAGACGTTCCCGATGGGTGGGCGTCGATGGATGCCTCGCACGACGCATCCGACGAGTTCACGCCCGACGGACCGACGCCCGCGACAGACACGAGCCTGCTCTACTTCACGTCGGGCACGACGAACAGGCCGAAGCTGGTCGAGCACACCAACGTGTCGTACCCGCTCGGGCACCTCTCGACCATGTGGTGGCTGGGCGTGCGCCCAGGCGACGTGCACCTGAACATCTCGTCGCCGGGCTGGGCGAAACACGCGTGGAGCAGCTTCTACTCTCCTTTCCTCGCCCAGGCGACGGTGTTCGTCTACGACTACACACGATTCGACGCCGTCACCCTGATGGATGTGATGGAGACGCACAACGTCTCGACGTTCTGCGCCCCGCCAACGGTGTGGCGCATGCTCATCCAGGCAGATCTCACCAGGCTCGCGCACCCGCCGCGCGAGCTGGTCGGGGCGGGGGAGCCGCTCAACCCCGAAGTCATCCACCGCGTGCGGGACGCCTGGGGGTCCACGATCCGCGACGGC
>DASZMW010000033.1:0-1517 GCA_035551735.1 Humibacter sp.
GCGTTCGCCCGCATCGCCGACGGCGATCCGTTCGTGTGCGTTGTGAATTTCGCGGGCATCCCGCACGAGGGTTACCGGCTGCCGATGCCGTTCGCCGGCGACTGGGAGGAGGTGCTGAACACCGACGCCGTCGAGTTCGGCGGCTCCGGGGTCGGAAACCTGGGCGTCGTGCACGCGACGGATGCCCCGTGGGGCGGCATGCAGGCATCCGCCACCCTCACGCTCCCCCCGCTCGGAGCACTCTGGCTCCGCGCGAAGCGCTAATAAAGCAGACTCGCCAGTCTGCCGCGGGCTCGGATCACGCGGGGGTCGGTGACGCCGACGATCTCGAAGTAGTCGAGCAGGCGTTCCCTGATCGCGTCCTTGCCTGCTTGGTCGGCGCCGGAAAAGAGTTCCAGCGCGCGCCCGAAAGCGTCGTCGACGTGTCCGCCGGAGAGATCGAGGTCCGCGACGTCGAGTGCTGCAACGACGTCGCTCGGAGCGGATGCCGCCGCCGCGCGCGCCTGCCCGGAATCGACGCTGGCAAGCCGCTTGAGCAGGTTCACTTGGGCGAGTCCCGCGACGGCGAGTGAGTCGCTGGGATTCTGCGCGATCGCAAGCTTGTACTCCGCGATCGCCGTGTCGAAGTCGCCCTGCTCGATCGCGTCGTACGCCTCCTGGTGATGCGGCGGAAGCGGTTCGGGTGCCGGCTCGGTCGGTTCCTCCTGCGCCTCTTGCCCCGCCTCAGCGTCCACCTCGACGCTGCCGGTCACACCGTTCTGCTCTGCGATCTGCAGCACCTGCTCGAACACGCCGCGCACTTGGTCCTCGGGAATGGCTCCGACGAACAGCGGAGCGGGTCGCCCGCCGATGATCGCCACGACCGTCGGGATCGACTGCGCCTGGAACGCCTGCGCGAGCTGCGGATTGGCATCCACATCGACCTTCACGAGCACGAAACGTCCCGCATATTCATTCACAACGCGCTCGAGCGCCGGCGAGAGCTGCTTGCACGGCTCGCACCACTCGGCCCAGAGATCGACGATCACGGGCACCGTGTTCGACAGCTCGATGAACTGGTTGAAGTTCTCATCGGTGCCGTCGTAGATCAGGCCGGGAAGGCTCTGCTGGGGCTCGGCATCCGCTTCGCCTTGCGCACCGGGTGCTGGGCGGTTCACGAGTGCGGACAGGTCGACTGCGCCACGAAACGAAGTGGCGTCGGGCGTGTTGGTCATCACATTTCCTTCGCGCTGAGCAGCGACTGGGTGAAGCCGAGCATCGTGATCTTCTGCTTCGACTCCGCGGGCGGCACATAAAACAGTAACTGATAGCCGTACGTCGTCTGGAAGCCCTTGGTGCTGTCGGTCACACCGGTGAGCGCCTGCACGTTCGGGTTGCTCGTCGAGACCGTTGCGCCCGCTTCGACAGGCTTCAGAGTGGATGTCTCGTTCAGGCTGACCGAGACGATGGCGCCCGAGTCGTTCGTTGCCATCGCGATGGGTCCGTCTTCGCCCGACTGATGCGTGAACTGCAGGGAT
>DASZMW010000034.1:0-2396 GCA_035551735.1 Humibacter sp.
CACCATCACGCTCGACTTCAACAACGCAGTGATTCCGCCGTGCGCGTTCAGCTACGCATTCAACTGCCCGATGCCGCCGAAGCAGAACAGGTTCTCGGTACCCATCGAAGCAGGCGAGAAGAACGCACTCAAGAAGGACGGCTCGCTGCTTCACGAGGTGTGACCCCGGTCATCCGAGCGGGTCGGCGGCGGATGCCCGACGCAGCAGTTCGTCGCGCTCCCGTTCGTTCTCGCTGAGGCCGGCGGCCGCCAGGAACGCGGCCCGCGCCTCGGATAACCGGCCGAGCCGCTCCAGCAGGTCGCCGCGCACGGCGGGAAGCAGCGGGTAGCCCTTGAGTGCCTTCGCGGACTGGAGCGGCTCGAGCGCCTCCAACCCCGCCTCCGGACCGTACGCCATGCCGATCGCTACCGCGCGATTGAGTTCGACCACCGGCGAGGGATGCCGTGCCGCGAGGGCGTCGTAGAGCCCGGCTATCTGCTCCCAGTCGGTTTCATCGGCGCTGGCGGCTCTGGCGTGGCACGCGACGATCGCAGCCTGCAGCGCATACGGCCCGCGAACTCCGCCGAGATCGTCTGCTCGCTTCAGGGCTGCGAGGCCGTGGGCGATGAGCAGGCGGTCCCAGCGAGTTCGATCCTGCGCGGCCAGTGGAACGGCCGAGCCGTCGGCGGCACGCCGCGCGGCGAATCGGGAGGCGTGCAGCTCCATGAGTGCAACGAGGGCGTGGGCCTCTGCGTGCTCCGGCACGAGCTCAGCGAGTACACGGCCGAGTCGCATCGCCTCGTCGGCGAGGGTCGGACGCATCCATTCGCTGCCCGCTGTCGCCGAGTAACCCTCGTTGAAGACGAGATAAACGACCTCGAGCACCGAGCCGAGGCGTTGGTCGAACTCGCTTCGATCCGGCACCTCGAACGGCACCTTCGCGGCGCTGAGCGTGCGCTTCGCCCTCGTGATGCGCTGGCCGATGGTCGGGGCGGGCACCAGGTAGGCGCGAGCGATCTCCTCGACGGACAGCCCGCACAGCACGCGCAGCGCCAGCGCCACCCTGGACTGCGCGGCGAGCACGGGATGGCAGCACACGAACACGAGTCGCAACAGATCGTCGTCGATGCGGGTCTCGTCGGGCTCCGGCTCCTCGTCGTCGCCGGCATCCGCTGTCGCGATCAGCGCGTACTTCTCCGCGGCGCGCTCCTCGCGACGCCAGGCGTCGATCGCACGTCGTTTGCCGACCGAGGTGAGCCACGCGGCCGGGTTGCGCGGAATTCCGGTGCGCGGCCAGGAGCGAAGCGCCTCGAGGAGGGCATCCTGTGCGAGATCCTCGGCGCGGCCGAGGTCGCCCACCATCCTGGCGAGTGTGGCGATCACCTTCGCGGCCTCGAGTCGCCACACGGTCTCGATCTCGTGCCGCACGGCAGCCATCGTGGCAGTGTCTCCTCCGTCGACGGGCTCGTCACCGCCAGTGGGCGTCATGCGGTGCGCCTCCCGACGGACGCCTCATGCGGGCCGACCTCGTGCAGTGCCTGGGCCGTTGAGGAGTCGACATCGTCCCGTTCCAGGACGTGCCGCACCTCGATGCGACCGGTGTTCAGCGGCACCCTTCGTGCCCACTCGATCGCTTCGTCTCGTGAAGCGACCTGAAGGATCCAGAACCCGGAGATCGAGTCGTCGACCGGCGCGAACGGTCCATCCTCGACCGAGGGGGGCATGTTCGAGTACTCGACTCGTGCACCGGTCGCACTCGCTTCGAGGGCCTCGCCGGCCAGCAGCACTCCTGCTCTGATCAATCGCTCGTCGAACGCATCCATCTCGGCTCGGTCCACCGTGCCCGCGCCGTCGCTGCTCTCCTCGTCGTTGGATGCCTTGAGCAGCAGCATGTACTTCATGTCGTCTCTCCCACCTCGTGCCGACTCTGCGGGCGAATGCCCTCATCGTCACGTCGAGCGGCCGCCACGGAATCCGACAGCGTTGCCGGTCTTCCGCCACGATAACGCCGCGAGAACGAGCCGGGGCCGAGCATGACGAGGCCGGAGAGAAGGTAGAGACATCCCTGAGCCTCCAGAAGCGGCAGCAGTCCTGTGACGGGCTGCAGCAGACCCGCCGCGAGAAGACCGACGCCCTGACCGACGGCGTTGACCAGACCGAATGCAGCGAAGCCCGCGCCTCGATCACGTGCGGTGGTCTGGATGATGCTGATGTAGCCGGTGGTGAGCAACACGCCTGGAGCGCCGACAATGATGAAGAGGATGACGTACGGCCACAGCGCGGTTGTCAGGAACGGAAGGTTCCAGACCAGGAGCGACACGATGCCGAACGAGAGGGCACCGATGATCAGCAGCCGTTTCGGTCGTGCTGTGATCGCGAGGAATCCCAGGGCGGCACCCGCTGCGATGGATCCGAT
>DASZMW010000035.1:0-10224 GCA_035551735.1 Humibacter sp.
ACCTAGGTGGCTGCGATTGCTCAAAGTGGCTGCCGATGGCGGGGCGGGGACCGGCGCGTACGACAGCGCAGATCAGCTGAGCTGCGTACGCTCGACCCACTCGAGGTATTCAGGAGTGACGGTGCCGGTGATGTAGTCGCCCGTGAAGCAGCTCATCTCGAGGTCGGTGACGGCCGTCTGGCCCTCGAGGATGGCATCCTTCATGTCACTCACCTCTTGGTAGATGAGGCTGTCAGCATCCAACTCGAGCGCGATCTCGGGAATCTTGCGTCCGGCCGCGATGAGCTCCGACCGGCTCGGCATGTTGATGCCGTACACGTGGGGGAACCGCACCGGCGGCGCCGCCGAGGTGAAGGTCACCTTGTTGGCGCCTGCAGCCCGCGCCATGTCGACAATCTGCTTCGACGTCGTGCCACGCACGATCGAGTCGTCGACGATGAGCACGTTCTTGCCCTTGAACTCGCTGGACATGGCGTTCAGCTTCTGACGCACGCTCTTTTTGCGTTCCGCCTGCCCCGGCATGATGAAGGTGCGGCCGACGTAACGGTTCTTGTAGAAGCCCTCTCGGTATTCGATGCCGAGTTTCTGGGCCACCTGAGATGCCGCGGGACGCGACGAATCCGGAATCGGCATCACCACGTCGATGTCGCCGGTCGGCGCGTAGCGCGCAATGGTGTCCGCGAGCCGGTTGCCGAGCCGAAGCCTCGCCTCGTAGACCGAGATGCCGTTCATCACGGAGTCCGGCCGCGCGAGGTACACGTACTCGAACGAGCACGGTATGAGCACGGGACTCTTCGCACACTGCTGGGAGTAGAGCTCGCCGCTCATCGTGATGAACACGGCCTCGCCCGGCGCGACATCCCGCACGACCTCGTAGCCGAGCGCCTCGAGCACCACCGACTCGGATGCCACGATCCACTCGTCGCCCACCAGACCGGCCGGCTTGCGGCCGAGGATGAGCGGGCGGATGCCGAACGGGTCGCGGAACGCGAGCAGACCCTGACCCGCAATCATCGCGATCGCCGCATAGGCTCCCTCGACGCGTTCGTGCACGTGCGACACGGCCTTGAACACCTGGTCGGGGTCGAGCTCGACGCCGGAGACCAGGCTCTGCAGCTCTGTGGCGAGCACGTTGAGCAGCAGTTCTGTGTCGCTCGTGGAGTTCACGTGCCTGCGGTCGATGTGGAAAAGATCGTTCGCGAGCTCGCGCGTGTTCGTGAGGTTGCCGTTGTGCACCAGAATGATGCCGTACGGCGCGTTCACGTAGAACGGCTGGGCTTCCTGCTCGTTGGTCGCGTCACCCTTGGTCGTGTAGCGCGCGTGACCGAGTCCCATCGTGCCCAGCAGGGAGCGCATGTCCCTGGTGCGGAAGGCCTCCCGCACCTGTCCTCGCGCCTTGTGGATGTGGAACGTGCTGCCCTCGGCCGTGGCGATTCCGGTGGAATCCTGACCGCGGTGCTGCAGGAGGAGGAGGCTGTCGTAGACCAGTTGGTTGACCGGCTCGGTAGAGACGATGCCGACGATGCCGCACATGCTGGAGAAGTGCTCCTGAGGTGGGGGAAAGTTCGCCGGGAATCCGGCGAGACAAGTCTCGCATAGTGGTGCCTGGGCATCCGCTGGTCGAGTAGCGCGCGGCCGACGGCCGCTCGCGTAGCGAGACCCCTTTCTGCAGCAGCGGATCTCGATACGCGTCGCCTGCGGCGGCGCTACTCGATCAGCGAGGGGCGGCGGCGCTACTCGATCAGCGGGGGGCGGCGGGGCTGCTCAGCGCTCCAGGCGCGGGCGCCAGCAGCGGGCCGTCACGCCGATCTCGTTCCAGGCGTTGATCGAGACGATCAGCGAGAGCAACGCTGCGACCTGCTCGTCGCTGTACTCGGCGCGGGCATCGGCGACCACCTCGTCGGGTACGTGGGTCTCGGAGAGCCGGGTGACGGCATCCGTGAGTGCGAACGCTGCACGTTCGGCGACCGTGAAGAAGTTGGACTCCGCCCAGACGACGGCGGCGGCGATGCGCTGCAGCGGCTCGCCGGCATCCTGCGCGGCGCGCGTGTGGGTGTCGACGCAGTAGGAGCATCCGTTCAACTGGGATGCCCGCAGCCGGACGAGCTCGCGCAGTCCGGCATCGATTCCGGTGCGGTCGAGCTCTGCGACGGCGGCGTCATCGAGTGCGCTGACGGCACGGGAGAAGGCGGGGACGAGTCCGTCGAAGTCGAGGCGACGAGCGGGGGCGAAGGGGCGGGTGGTGCTGGCGATGTCGGTCATGATCATCACGGTACGAGTGTCGAGGCGCTCTGCGGCTGTCCAATGATACCGTACGAGTCTGGGCTAATTTCTGAGTGGGCCATCGGCCGACCTGGGGCTCGTTCTCCGGGGTCTACCGGCGCGACATCGACAGCACTAGGTTGCCCTCAGGGAGCCAGAACGAGCGGGACTACTCGAGCTTCGTCACCGCAATTGACACCGGCCGATTGCAGACGATCCCTGGTCTGTGATGGCGGTTCCGTTCCTCGCCTCGGATGCGTCGGTGCGCGCGGCGCGGCATTCGACTAATGCGTGAACACCGAGACCAGACCTTCGGTCGGCATGGGCGCCTCGAGCGCGTCGAGGTAGGCGACCGCCTCCTGAATGTCGACCATCAGGCTCTCGGCGAGGTTGCGGCTCAATCCGTTGCGCACCACGATGCGCTGCACGACCATGTCGCTGAGGTCGTCCGGCATCGGATAGGCCGGGATCAACCACCCCTTCAGCCGAAGACGTTCAGAGAGGTGATACAGATTCCACTTGTCGGTGTAGCCCTTCTTCAGCTGCCACGCGAACACGGGGATGTCGGTTCCGTCGTTCCAGAGCTCGAATGCGGGAATCTCGGCGATCTGCGCCGCCAGGTACACGGCGACATCCTGTGATGCCTTCTGCACCTTGTGGTAGCCGTCCCAGCCCAGTCTGAGGAACAGGTAATACTGCAGCAGCACCTGTGCCCCTGGCCGGGAGAAGTTCAGTGCGAAGCTCGGCATGTGGCCGCCGAGGTAGGTGACATCGAACACGAGCTCGGACGGGAGGTCGTGCAGGGTCCGCCAGATCACCCATCCGAGGCCCGGGTAGACGAGTCCGTACTTGTGCGCCGATGTGCTGATCGACGCGACTCGCTCCACGCGGAAGTCCCACTTCAGTTCTGGCTGGAGGAATGGTGCGATCATCGCTCCGGATGCTCCGTCGACGTGAATCGGCACGTCCAGGCCCGTGGTGGCCTGGATCGCGTCGAGGGCGGCGGCGATCTTCGCCACCGGCTCATACATCCCCGTGTAGGTGACGCCCATGATTGCGACGACGCCGATCGTGTTCTCGTCGATGTACTTGTCGAGGTCGTGGCCGTCGAGCACGCGATGCTCGTCGCTGATCGGCACATAGCGCGCCTCGACTTCGAAGTAGTTGCAGAACTTCTCCCAGCAGACTTGCACGGCACTGGACAGGATCAGGTTGGGTTTGTCGGTCGACTTTCCCGCTACGCGGCGGGCGAGCTGCCAACGTCGCTTGAGAGCGAGACCGCCCAGCATGCAGGCTTCGGATGAGCCGATGGTCGATGTGCCGATCGTGTTCGTCGGGTCTGGGGCATTCCACAGCCTCGCGAGCATCTTCCAGCAGCGCTCCTCGATCGCGGCGGTCTGCGGATACTCGTCTTTATCGACCATGTTCTTGTCGGCCGACTCGGCGTAGATGCGTTGCGCGTGGTCATCCATCCAGGTGCCGACGAAGGTCGCGAGATTGAGTCGGGCGTTGCCGTCGAGCATCGCCTCGTCGTGCACGACCTGGAAGGCGGTCTCGGGGAGGGACTCGCCAGCGGGGAGCGCATCCAGTGGAAAGTCCGTGGCCTCGCCCGACCTCGCGAACAGCGGGTTCAGCTGGTTCTGCCCGGAGAGCCCTCTGAAACCGTGGCTGGATTCGCTCGGAACGACGTGGTTGTGCTGTGAACTGCTCATGGTCCCCGCCCTGCTCGATTTTCTTCAGTGTGAGCGGTTGCGGCCACGACCTCAAGAGTGCTCACCTGGCGATCCCAGGCAAACCGGGCCACACCAGCGGGATGGCAGGCATGGCCCTTGGTAGAGTCCGATGACATGACGGATGCCTGGGCCAATTCCGGATTGGATCTGCACCTCAAGATCGACCGGCGCCGCAAGGCCGCGTCGCTCGAGGATGCCGTGCGCACGGCCATCCGAGACGGCCGGCTGGCCACCGGAACGCGACTGCCGGCATCCAGAAGCCTTGCCAGCGACCTCGGCATCGCGCGCAACAGCGTCGCCGAGGCATACTCCCGGCTGGTCGCCGAGGGATGGCTCGAGGCGCGGGTCGGATCGGGCACGAGGGTCGCCGACCGCACCTTCGTGCCGACGGCCGGGGCGCAACCGTCCGATGAGCGTACGTTCCGGCTCGATCTGAGGGGCGGGGTCCCCGATGTCTCCGGATTCCCCCGTACCGCGTGGGCCGCAGCAGTGCGCACGGCACTGGCCGCCGCGCCCGCCGCCGCCCTCGGGTATCAGGATCTGCGGGGCGTCGAGTCCGCCAGGGTCGCGCTCGCCGGCTACCTGGCCAGAGCGCGTGGCGTCTGGGCCACGCCCGACGAAGTCGTGATTGCGCCGGGCTTCGGCGGCGTGCTGCGGCTCGTCGCGCGGGCGCTTGTGGCGCGCGGAGCGCGGCGCATCGCCGTTGAGGAGTACGGGCACGCGCTGCACCGCGAGATCCTGCTCGACGCCGGACTGCAGACCGTGCCGTTGCCCGTCGACGACGAGGGAGCTGCGGTCGACCTGCTCGATGGCCTCGACGTCGACGCCGTTCTCCTCACGCCGGCCCACCAGTTTCCGACCGGGGTGGCTCTGAGCGCTGCCCGCCGCACGTCCGTGGTGCGCTGGGCCGAGCGCACGGGAGGATTCATCATCGAGGACGACTACGACGGCGAGTTCCGCTTCGACCGCAAGGCGATCGGCGCGCTCCAGGCGCTCGCGCCGCGGCACGTCGTCTACGCGGGCACGGCGAGCAAGGCGCTCGCGCCCGCGATCGGACGCGGCTGGGGCGTGCTGCCCGGCGAGCTCGTCGCGCCGGTGCTCGAACAGCGTCGCCTAGCAGGTGCGGCGACGGATGCCGTCACCGAGCTCGCCCTCGCCGCATTCATCGCCGGCGGCGGCTACGACCGCACGGTGCGGGCATCCCGGTTGCGATACCGCGCCCGCCGAGAGCACGCCGACGACGTGCTGCGCCAGCGGATGCCCGCAGCGCGTCTGACAGGCATGGCCGCCGGCCTGCAGTCCCTCCTCGAACTCCCCGAGGGCATCGCCGAGGCGCAGGTTACCGCGCACGCCGCGGACCTCGGACTGCACTGGGACGGATTGAGCGCGTACCGGGCGGAGCCCTCGGAGCTGCCCGACACGCATCCGCCCGCCATGGTGCTCGGCTTCGGTGCACCGCCGGAGTCCCGCTTCGCGGAGGCGATCGATGTGGCCGTCACCGCGATCGCGAGCGCTCAGGGCGTGGCCGCCGCGTAGCGCACAGCGAGCGTGCGCATCCGCTCCACGAGTTCGGGCGGGTCTGTTACGCGCACGTCGAGATCGAGGAGCCCGAGGTAGACGGCGAGTGTTCCGACGCTGTCGGCGCCGGTGATCAGAACGCACGTGCGCTCGTCGATCGGTTCGACGATGCCGACCGCGGCGTTGATGCGCGAGCGCACCTCGTCGGCGGACGCCAGTACGGTGACGCGGGCATGCACCTTCCAGCCGCTGTAGGCGACGGCACGCATCACGTGGGCGCGCACATCGTCCATGGGCAACGGATGGGGCCGGAACGGGCGGTGCGTAGGCATGCGCAGGGTCATCGCATCCACGCGGATGACGGGCCATTCGTCGGTCTCTGGATCGCGTCCGAGCAGGTACCACCGTCGCTCCCAGCTCACCAGGCGATAGGGCTCCAGCAAGCGGGCGGCGCCATCGGTCTCGAAGCGCAGCCAATGCACGTCGCGGATCGCCAGCGAGATGGCAGTCAGAGCGTCGGGGTCGAGGTGCGGGTCGGGGTCCGGGATGCCCGCGTCGTCGGCGACCTGCACGGTGGCCTTCGACAGCGCGGAGACCTGGCGGCGAAGCCGGTTCGGCAACAGGTAGTCCAGCTTGGCGAGGGCACGGGCGCTGGTCTCAGCGACCCGCTCGAGTGTGCCGGCCGCGACGGCCCGGAGTCCGAGCGTCACAGCGACAGCCTCGTCGTCGTCAAGCAGCAGCGGCGGGAGCGACGCACCGGCGCCCAGGCGGTAACCACCCGTGCGTCCTCGCGACGTCTCGACCGGATACCCGAGGTCCCGGAGGCGCTCGACGTCATTACGCACGGTGCGGGTCGTGACATCGAAGCGGGCGGCGAGTTCCGTCGCCGACCACTGCGGCCGCGACTGCAACGCGGCGAGCAGCGAGAGCAGCCGAACGGGTGTGGTCGTCATCGGAGAACTTCTTTCTCTAGGAACGAAAGGTTCCTATATGGATTCTACCTTTGAACCATGACGAACACAGAGAGCACCACGAACACAGAGAGCACCACGAACCAGAACGCAGCCGACGAGGCGCAGCGTAGCGGCCACGATGCCACGGACATTCGCCCGTTCCGCATCGCGATCCCCCAGGCCGACCTCGACGACCTCGACCGCCGGCTGGCCGGCACACGGCTGCCCGCCGAGGCTCCGGGCGACGACTGGAGTTACGGCACCCCCAACCACTACCTGCGTGACGTGCTGGGCTACTGGCAGCAGGAGTTCGACTGGCGTGAGCAGGAAGAGCGCATGAACGCCTTCCCGCACTACCTCACCGAGATCGACGGGCAGACGGTGCACTTCATCCACGTGCCGTCGGCGGAACAGGATGCCACCCCCCTGCTCCTCCTGCACACCTACCCCGGCTCCTTCGCCGACTTCCTCGACATGATCGGGCCGCTCACCGACCCTGTCGCGCACGGGGGACGAGCCGAGGACGCGTTCTCGGTCGTTGTGCCGTCGATGCCCGGCACCGCATTCAGCACGCCGCTGGTCGATCGCGGCTGGACGATGGCCCGAGTCGCCGCCACGTACGACACGCTGATGAGACGGCTCGGCTACCAGAGCTATGGTGCCCACGGCAGCGACGGCGGAGCGATGATCGGCCGCGAGCTCTGCCTGCTCGAGCCGGAGGGCTTCCTGGGCTCGCACGTGCTGCAGCTGTTCTCCTTCCCGTCCGGGGACCCGGCCGAGTTCGAGAAGCTGCAGCCGGCCGACTACGCGGCGCTCGAGCACATGCAGTGGTTCCAGTCGGTCGGCGGGTACAACGCCATCAACGCCTCGCGTCCGCAGACCGTCGCGGTCGGACTCTCCGACTCGCCGATCGGCCAGCTCGCCTGGAATGAGCTCTTCGAGTCGTTCGGCAACGGCACGAGCCTGGTGACGAAAGAACAGGTCGTCACCGAGGTGGCCCTCGAATGGTTCACCAACGGTTCCGCCGCGTTCGGCAGGTACCACTTCGAGGAGGCTCACTCCGGCGCGGAGCCCCGCGTTAACAACGCCCGCATCGGTGTCTCGGTGTTCGCCGACGATTTCAAGTCCGTGCGGGTCTTCGCCGAGCGCGACAACAGCAACATCGTCTTCTGGGCAAACCACGAGCGTGGCGGGCACTACGCGTCGCTCGAGCTCCCCGAGACGGTGACCGGCGACATCCGCGAGTTCTTCCGGGCGGGCTGACGCGGGCACCCGCCGCACCGTCGCCACAACGATCGCAGCCACTTCGCGCATCCGCCCCACTTCATCGGGCTGAGGATGCGCGAAGTGGCCGTGTTCGTGGGGGCGGGGCTAAGGGGAGAGTGAGCGCAGGGGACTCGCGAAATCGGCGAGAGTGCTGAAGGCCGAGCGCAGGTGTTGTTCGAGGGATCGTGCTGGGCCATCTATCCAGTCGGATGCAGCCAGGTGGAATGTGCTCCAGCCGACGGCAGCTGCGAGGTTCGCGACGTCGGTCGACTCGCCCCGTCGCTCCAGTGCAGCCGCGATGGATGCCGTGATCGTCGCACCCTTCGCCAGGTCGCGTTCCTGCAGCGCCGGGGTGACAGCGATCAGGTGCAGTCGGGCGATGCCACTCTCCCGGTTGTCCTCCAGCACGTGCGCGGAATCGACGAAGGCGCGCAGGAGCACGTCGGCCGCCGCCAGCTCAGCGGGTGCGCCCAGGAGTGAGTCTTCGATTTCCCGGCGGAGGTCATCCTCTCCGCTGAAGAGCACCTCTCGCTTGTCGGGAAAGTGACGGAAGAAGGTCCGGTGGTTGACGCCGGCCCGTGCTGCGATCGCCGCCGTAGTGGTCGCGTCGTAACCGCGCTCGAGGTACAACTCGAGCGCCGCATCCCGCAATCGTCGTCGGGCATCCTCACCACTTCTGGGCATGGGGCAACGGTACGCGACCGAGTGGCGTTGCGCCATCTTGTGGCGTAACGTAACGCCAGTAAGTGGCGCTAAGTCACCGAACTCGAAGAAATGAGATTCATGCAGGTCTTCATCACCGGCGGCTCCGGACAGACGGGGCCGGCGATTGTCGCCGAACTTCGTGCCGCGGGCCATACGGTCACAGCCCTCGCCCGATCGGATGCCTCCGCTCGCGTGCTCGAAGCTCTCGGCACCGAGCTGGTGCGCGGGTCGCTCGAGGATCTCGACGTTCTGACCGCGGCGGCGGCTGCCGCCGATGGCGTCATCCACATGGCCTATGGCGGCAACTTCGCCGACCCGGAGCCGATGATGCGCCGTGACGTCGGCGCCATCACCGCCCTCGGAGCGGCGCTGGTTGGAACGGATAAGCCGCTCGTCATCACTTCCGGAACCCTCGTGATGCCGGTGGGCAGGGAAGGTACCGAGGACGACGAACCCGACCGGCACGGCCTTGCCCCGTTCCGCATCGCCGGCGAAGACGCCTGTCTCTCCTTCGCTGCTCTCGGCGTTCGTGCCTGCGTCGTCCGCCTCGCTCCGACTGTTCACGGCCCCGACGACCACGGATTCGTGCCGATGCTCATCGGCACCGCGAGAAAGACGGGCGTCTCCGCCTACATCGGCGACGGGGTCAACCGGTGGCCGGCTGTCCACCGCTCAGACGCTGCTCAGCTCTTCCGACTGGCCATGGAGAACGGGCACCCGGGGAGCATCTACCACGCGGTGGCAGAGACGGTGCCGTTCAAAGCCATCGCCGAGACGATCGGACGAGGGCTGAACTTTCCTACCGCATCGCTGACAGCAGAGGCTGCTGCGACCCATTTCGCGAGTCCGTTCATGGCGATGATCTACGGGGCCGACGTGCCGGCGTCCGGCACGCTTACCGGGCAACGGCTCGGCTGGGCCCCGGCGGGCCCGAGCCTCCTCGAAGTTCTGGAGGGCGGCGACTACCTCGATGAGAGGTAGGCCTTTCGCGGCATCCCCTCACCGAAGGCTGCTCGAAATCGGAGATCCTCGCCGACACGCCGCCCCTGAAGTCACCACGGCGGCGTGTCGCCGCAGATCTCCGAAGACCGGTACGCCGTTTCGCCCGGCTACCCTGGATCCCGTGACCGACAACTCCACCAGCACGTATCGCGAGGCCGGCGTCGACACGGCGGCGGGGGACCTCGCCGTCGAGCTCATGAAGTCGGCCGTGGCCAAGACACACGGGCCGGAGGTGCTGGGCGGCGTCGGCGGATTCGCGGGCCTGTTCGACGCATCCGTGCTGCGCGGCTACCATCGCCCGCTGCTGGCCACGTCGACGGACGGCGTCGGCACGAAGGTGGCGATCGCGCAGGCGCTCGACAAGCACGACACGATCGGGCAGGACCTCGTCGGCATGGTGGTCGACGACATCGTCGTGGTCGGAGCCCGGCCTCTGTTCATGACCGACTACATCGCGTGCGGCAAGGTGGTGCCCGAGCGCATCGCAGACATCGTGCGCGGCATCGCGGCCGCGTGCTCCGAGACGCGCACGGCGCTCGTCGGCGGTGAGACGGCAGAGCATCCCGGACTCCTCGGTGCAGACGACTACGACGTCGCCGGCGCGGCGACCGGTGTGGTCGAAGCGGATGCCGTACTCGGCCCCGAGAAGGTGCGGAGCGGCGACGTCGTGCTCGCGCTCGGCAGCTCCGGCCTGCACTCCAACGGATACTCGCTCGTTCGCCACATCCTCGCCAAGCGGAGCATCGCGTTCACCGATCGCCTCGATGACTTCGGCGGCGTGGTCG
>DASZMW010000036.1:0-12606 GCA_035551735.1 Humibacter sp.
GGACCACGCAGCGCGGCACCCCTCGTGGCGATGCTGCTCGTGCCGGCCGGGATGTTCGCGTTCTTCTACTTCATCACCCTGTTCACCCAGCAGGTGCTCCACTTCAACCCGCTCTCGACCGGGCTCGCCCTGCTGCCGTTCGTCGTTGTGCTCGTCACCGCGAACCAGCTCGCGCCGAGATTCCTGCCGCGAGTCGGCGAGTGGGTGGTCGGCGCGATCGGGCTCGCCCTTCTGGCGGGCGGACTGCTGTGGCTGAGCAGGCTGGACTCGCACGACACGTTCGTGACGGGCATCCTCGGCCCGATCGTCGTGATGGGCGCCGGGGCCGGCCTGACCTTCGCCCCCATCACCTCTGTGGTGATGAACCGCGCGCCGGAGGAGCACGTGAGTGCGGCATCCAGCGTGCTGCAGACCATGCAGCAGCTCGGCGGATCCATCGGCGTCGCCGCGCTCACCACGGTGTTCGTGTCGGTGACGGCGACCAGCGGAGAGACCGGCGGCGTGGCCGCAGCGGTGCTCGGGGGCGCCGCCTTCGTATTCATCGCGTTCGTGCTCTTCGCGGTGTGGGGCAGCAGGGTGCGCGCCGACGGCGACCGCGAGGCGGCGCCGCAGCTGCACTGAGCACCCCTACTGCTGGTCGAGTAGCGCCCGCGTAGCGGACGCGTATCGAGACCCTCCCCGACAGCCGCGGGCGGGTCTCGATACGCGTCGCCTGCGGCGGCGCTACTCGACCAGCGGGGGGCGACCAGCGGGGCGGCGTCCGGGGTACCGGACGATGAACCGGGCTCGAGGCGCGGCGTGGCGCGCAGACTGGTGGAGTGACCGTGTACGTGTCAGCGCTGGAGCTGTTCTCAATCGGCATCGGCCCGTCCAGCTCCCATACGGTCGGCCCGATGCGGGCTGCCCGTCGTTTCGTGTCCGCCCTCGAGGACCGGGGGCTGCTCGCCGATGTGACCCACGTCACGTGTGTGCTCTGCGGCTCGCTCGCCGCGACCGGCGTCGGTCACGGAACCCCGGATGCGGTCGTCGCGGGACTCGCCGGACTCGAGCCCGAGACGTGCGACCCCGACGAGGTGCACGGCGCCTGGGCGAGCGCCACCGGCCACGGCACACTGACACTCGCCGAGGGACCGACGGTGTCGTTCGACACCTCCGACATCACGTTCGAGCCCCGCACCAGGATGCCCGAGCACCCGAACGCGCTCATCCTGCGCGCGTACACCTGCGACCGGTCAGCACACGACCGAGGGGCCGCACCCGCCTTCGAGCAGACCTGGTTCTCGATCGGCGGCGGATTCGTGCAGCTCAAGGACGTGCCCGGCACGACCGCCGACGGGCCTCGCGCCGACGACTGGGCATACTCCAACGCCGCCGAGTTGCTCGCGCTCTGCGCGCGCGAAGGCATCGACATGTGCGACGTCGCCTGGAGGGCGGAGCTCGGCGCGCGCAGCGAGGCCGACGTGCGCACGGGACTGGATGCCATCTGGCTGGCGATGCACGGCAGCGTGGAGCGCGGGCTCGTCACGGGCATCCACGAGCTGCCTGGCGGTCTTCACGTTCCGCGCCGCGCCGCGGCAATGCGCGAACGGCTCGAGGCGGCACCCGCTGACCTCCCCGACCTCGCCGGCGAGTGGATGCGCGCCTTCGCCCTCGCCGTGAACGAGGAGAACGCCGCCGGCGGACGCGTCGTGACGGCGCCGACGAACGGGGCGGCCGGCATCCTGCCCGCCGTGCTCGAGTACCACATGCGGTTCAACCCGCGGGCGACGGATGCCGACGTTCAGCGCTTTCTGCTGACCGCGGCGGCCGTTGGCGGCATCCTCAAGGCGAACGCCTCAATCTCGGGCGCGGAAGGCGGATGCCAGGCCGAGGTCGGGTCGGCCTGCGCGATGGCCGCAGCCGGCCTGTGCGCCGTGCTCGGCGGAACCCCTGCCCAGGTGGAGAACGCGGCGGAGATCGCTGTCGAGCACCACCTCGGACTCACGTGCGACCCGGTCGGCGGCCTGGTGCAGATTCCGTGCATCGAGCGCAACGCCATCGCGTCGTCGACCGCGGTCTCCGCTGCGCGACTCGCGCTGAGCGGCGACGGTCGGCACATCGTGCCGCTCGATGTCGCCATCGAGACGATGCGCCAGACCGGCGCCGACATGAGTGACAGATACAAGGAGACGAGCGCCGCCGGGCTCGCGGTGAACGTCGTCGAGTGCTGAGGTCTGCGCCTTGCGGCTGCGAGCGATTCGCAGCACGTTGATGGGGACGCCGGAATAGGATGCCTCACGCATGCGTTCGCATGCATTGACCGTGCGAGAGCGCGGCAGCGGCAGCGTCGCCGACACATCCATCCGCATCATCATCGAGGAGTCCCGTGTCCCTGACGCTCGACAACGACCGCACCGCCCAGACCAGCACGCCCATCAACGAAGTGCTCGCCAATCGCTTCAGCCCCCGTGCCTACGACTCGGATGTCGCCGTCGACGAGACGAAGCTCGTCGCCGCTCTCGAGGCGGCACGCTGGTCGCCGTCCGCTGCCAACACGCAGCCGTGGCGCTTCATCGTCGCCCGCCGAGGCACTCCTGAATTCGACACCATCACCGCCAACCTGATGGGCTTCAACCAGGTGTGGGCCGTGAACGCCGGAGCACTCATCGTCGGGCTCGCGGAGAACGTGAACGCCGAGGGTCAGCCGATGCGCTGGGCGCAGTACGACCTCGGTCAGGCGCTCGCACACTTCAGCGTGCAAGCCCACCACGACGGACTGCACGTGCACCAGATGGGCGGCTTCGAGGTGGACGGCATCCGTTCAGCCTTCGGCGTCGAGGACCGCTTCGAGCCGATCAGCATCACCGCTGTCGGGCTGCTGGGCGACGTCGAGACCCTCCCCGAAAACACCCGCGACCGCGAGCGCGCACCCCGCACGCGTCGCCCGCTCGACGAGATCCTCATCGTCAACGCGTAGTCTTCCCGCCACTCAGGTGGCGTAGTTCCGCGCCGCCGCCGGATGCCCTTGCGGCGGCGGCGCGTGTTTCGCCGTTCGAACCGCACTCTCCGATCGAACCGGGCTCAGCCGTCGTCGCCCTGATCGTTGCCGTTGCCGTTCTTCTTGTCCTTCTTCTGCTTCTCGTGCCCGTGGCCGACCTTGGATGGTGCGGGCACCGGCTTCTCAGTCTGTGAAGGCGTCGAAGAAACGGTGACCACGACGGTGGGAACCGGAACGGGCTCGGCTTGATGCTGCTGGGCGCTCAGCGAGGTCCACACGACGGCGGCGCCGATGACCACCGCAGCGGTGAGAACGACCGCCAGCACGACGGCAAGGCGGCGTCGGCGCGGCCGTGCTGCGGTCGATGCCGCGTGCTCGACTCCGGCGGCGGACGACATGCGCACCGTCGGTGCGTCCTGCGCGGACGGCAGTGGCAGCGTCGGCATGATCGCCGTCGGCTTCTCGTCGATGGCCGGCACTTCTCCGCTCCGGCGCAGCGAGTCGACGGATGCCGCGACCTGCGCCGCCGTCGGACGCTCGGCGGCATCCCGCACCGTCATCGACGCGAGCAGGTCGTTCCAGCCGAGAGGGAGTCCAGAGGGCAGAACGGGGTCCCGTGAGAGTCGGGCGACGCTCGACTCCACAGTGGATCCCGGGAACTCTCGACGACCCGTCAAGCACTCCAAGACGACCAGACCGAGCGAGTACACATCGGTCGCCGGTCCGACCCGGCCGCCGGACACCTGCTCGGGGCTGAGGTAGGCGGCCGTCCCGAGCACCATGCCGGCCGTCGTCAACTGCTCATTCCCGCTGAGCTGGGCGATGCCGAAATCGACCAGCATGATCGAGCCACTGGCATCCTCGATCAGGATGTTCTCCGGCTTGATGTCTCGATGCACGATTCCCCGCGCGTGCAGGTAGTCCAGAGCCTCGCCGAGCTCGGCTGCCACCCGCACGGCGAGATCCCGGTCGGGTCCGAGTCGATCGATCCGCCGGCGCAGCGACTCACCCTCGATCAGCTGCATCACGAGGAACGCGGGACGCCTGCCCTCGGCATCATCCGGCCACTCGGCATCGAAAAGCGTGACAAGGTGCGGATGGCTCGCCGACGCGAGCACGCGCGCCTCGCGCAACCGCCGCCTGCGATCCGACGCGATGGCACCGTCTGCGCTGAAGACCTTGACGGCCACCGGGCGCCCGAGCTTTTCGTCCCAGGCACGGTAGACCGTGGACATTCCGCCGCGGCCGAGCGCATCAGCGAGTCGATAACGCCCCGCCAGCAGCACAGAAGAGGGTGCAGCATCGGGGTCAGACATCCGCCACCTCCCGATCAGCTCTCCACCTTACGGGTCGCGACGGCGAGGTTTCTCAGGCCACCAGCCGACCGATCGTGTTCGCCCAGCCCTCTCGCATACCGACAGCGACCCAGGATGCGATCTCCTCGTCGGACATGGATGCCGGGAACGCACAGGTGAACACATGCTCGCTCTGCGAGCCGTCGCCCACCGGTGCGAGAGCGATCGTGCAGACGATGCGCCGCTCCGGCGGGATCTCGTCGAGGTCGGGCCAGCCGCCGCGTGCACCCCACTCGAACACGATCCGCTCGCCTGGCACGAGCTCGAGATAGCGCCCACCAGACCAGTAACGCTTGTCTTCGCTCTCGTCCATCATCACGCGGAAAGCTCCGCCCGGCCGCGCGTCGACCTCGATGGGCTCCTCCGGAACGGGTCGACCGGGATTGAAGAACCAGGCGAGGTGGGCCGCGTCGGTCCAGGCGCGATAGGCATCGCCTGGCGAGGCATCCAGTACACGGGTCAACGTGAACCCGCGGGTCGCCTCTGTCAGAGTCTGGCCGAAGAGCGTCGTGGTCATGATCATTCCTCCGTTGTTGTCTTCATCGACTTCAGTTGGGTCTCCAGCGCATCGAAACGCTGCTCGAAGAACGCGCGATACGGTGCGAGCCAGGCATCCGCCTCTTCGAGCCGAGCGGCTTGCAGATGCACGGTGCGCCACTGGGCATTGCGCTCCTTGCCGACCAGTCCGGCACGCTCGAGCAGCGCGATGTGCCGCGAGACGGTCGCCAGTGTGAGCTGGAACGGAGCCGCGAGCTCCCCGATGCTCGCCGGCCCGTCGGCCAGCCGCCCGAGGATCGAGCGTCTGGTCGGGTCGGCTAGCGCGAAGAACACGGTGCTGAGTTGGTCGCTCGCTGCGGCATCCGGCATATTTACACAATAGAGTAATTACGCGATTGTGTAAATGCTTGTCACCCGACGGCAGCCGTCCCGGCGTGCATCAGCGTCCGCCGGCCACCCGCAACGTCGTCGCGGTCACGTACGACGCGTCGTCGCTGAGCACCCATTGCACGGCGGAGGCGATCTCGTCCGCCACAGCGGGGCGCCCGAGCGGGATGCCGGGCGTCATCCGCTCGACTCGGCCGGGGTCGCCGGTCGCCGCGTGCAGCTCGGTGTCGACGAGCCCGGGCGCCACGGCGACCACGCGGATGCCGAACGGCCCGACCTCCTTGCCGAGTCCCATCGTGAAGGCGTCCACCGCAGCCTTCGCCGCCGCGTAGTGCGCATACTCGCCAGGACTGCCGATTGTTGCCGCGCCCGACGAGATGTTCACCATCACGCCGGCCGTGCCGCTGCGCGTGAACTCCTGCACCGCTCGCCGGCAGCTCAACACCGTCGCGGTGAAATCCAGATCGATCGTTCGCCTGATCTCGTCGACAGGTGTCTCGGCGAGTGGTGCGAAGCGCGTCGTGATGGCCGCGTTGTTGACGAGGGCGTCGAGGCGGCCGAAGCGCTCGAGCGCCACAGCAAAGGGCGCTTCGATGCCGTCATCGTCGCTCAAATCCGCCTGCACGAATTCGACCGATGCACCCGCTTCGCGAGCGGATGCCGCCACCCGTCCTGCAGCATCCGCATCCGTTCGGTACGTGGCGACGACGTCGTACCCCGCGCGTGCCAGCCGCAGCACGATCGCAGCTCCGATGCCGCGGGAGCCGCCGGTCACGATCGCGATCGGGCGGGCATCCTCGCCCCCGACCTCGCTCACGGACGCAGCAGGGACCTGATCGCGCGTCGCTCGTCCATCGCCGCGTAGCCCTCCGCCACTTCGGAAAGGGGCAGCTCGAGATCGAAGACCCGCCCCGGCTCGATCGAACCATTCAGGATGTCCACCAGCAGCTCGTCCGCGTAGTTGCGCACCGGCGCCATGCCGCCAGCCACCTTGGTGTTGTTGTCGAACAGCTGGCGCACGGGCAGCTGCGGCCCGGCGTTCGGAACACCGACGTAGCCGACGAAGCCACCAGGGCGCACGGAGCGCAGCGCCTGATCCATCGATTCGGCGGTGCCGACCGCCTCGACCACGGCGTCAGGACCGATCCCACCGAACATCTCCTTGACGACGCGCGCACCCTCCTCGCCGCGCTGCTCCACGATCTCGGTCGCACCGAAGTCGCGGGCGAGCTGCTGCCGCTCGGGGTTGCGCGACATCGCCACGATGCGGGACGCCCCGAGCCGCTTCGCCGCGACCACGGCGCACAGCCCGACGGCGCCGTCGCCGACCACGGCGACCGTGCTGCCGTCGTGCACCTCGGCGACGTGCACGGCGTGATGGCCTGTGCCCATGACATCCGCGAGGGTGAGCAGGTGGGGAACCAGCGCGTCGGTGAGGCGATCGTTCGGCACGACGACGAGGGACCCGTCGGCGTGCGGCACGCGCACGAGCTCGGCCTGGCATCCGTGATACCAGCCCAGCTCGAGGCACGACGAGCTGAACCCGTTGCGGCAGTTTTCGCACGTGTAGTCGCAGTCGTAGAAGGAGGCGATCACGAAGTCGCCGTCCTTGATCCCCGAGACGGCAGCGCCGGTGCGCTCCACTATTCCGACGAACTCGTGACCCATGCGCCGCGGGCGCTCGGTGGGGACGACACCGCGGTAGCCCCACAGATCCGAACCGCAGACGCACGAGGCGACGACTCGCACGATCGCATCGTGCCCGGTCGTCAGCTCGGGGTCCGGCACCTCTTCGAGGCGAACGTCACGTTCGCCGTACATCACAGTCGCGCGCATGCTTCGAGCCTAAGACCGCTCTCCATTCCCCCTGCTGCGCCAAGTCATTCCCGCTGCTGCGCCACGCGAGACCTGAGACCCGAGACGCGAGACCCGAACGGAGCGTTTCGAATAACGCACGGGTGACGACCATCGACCGCGACACGCCGTTCAGGTTTGAGAAACTCCGAAATCCGAGGCGCCGGGGTCTTTCGCTCGCCCCGCTGTCGGCCCTAAGGTGACGTGCAGACTTTGTCGATTAACGCTGGGGGAGCGACGACATGGGGAAACGAAACGTTGGGGGACCGCGCGCGGTGACGCGCCGCACCATCATCCTGGCCGGGTCGCCGCAGTACGCCGGGGTGGCCATGGCCGGAACGATCGTGCCGGCTGTCGCGCAAGCATCCGAGCCGCTACGGGACGACTACGCGGATGCCGTCGGCGCGCACTTCGACGCCGCCAGCGAGTACGGGCACTTCGCCCTCACCCTCGCGTCGGTCGAGTCGCTCGGCAACGACCGAGCGGATGCGGACACCCGGTTCGGCCTCATGTTCACCGTCTGCTCCGCACGTCCGCCCGCCGGTGTCTACCGGCTCTGCGCGACGGAGAAACCCGACCTCCCCGACGCCCAGCTCTTCATCGCAGCATCGGCGCATTCGCGCCGCTCGTCGTCCCGTCGCCTCGCAGGCCGGCGTTCGTGATAGCCACGGATCAACTGCGGTACCGACCGGTCGCCGACAGCGACGGCCCCGCCCTCTTCAGGCTCTTCCAGCAGGTGTATGCAGACGAGATCGCGACGCTCGCCGTCGACGCGGGAACGCGGGACGCGCTGGCATCGATGCAGTACGTCGAGCAGCGCATGCGCGTGCGGGCCGAGTTCCCCGACGCCGTCGATCTGGCCATCGAGTGCGACGGCACGCTCTGCGGGCGGTTGCTGACCGTCATGCGCGGCGGGGGCATCCAACTCGTGCAGCTGTGCGTGCTCGGCGACCACCGCGGCCGAGGAATCGGTACCCGTGCCATGCGCCGCCTTGCACGCATCGCCGACGAGCATGGATGCCAGATCTGGCTCCCCGCCAACGCGGGCACTCAGGACTGCCGCGGCTTCCTCGAGCGGGTCGGATTCACCGTGACAGGTCGCGCCGGGCGGTTGCTCGTCGTGCCACGCGCCGACGTCGCGGCCTGACGCCCGCCGGCGACGTCCGGTGCGGCGGAACTCCGCACCGTGCGCCGCGGGAATCTCTCCTCACGCTCGCTCCTGGCGATCAGCGCACGCCGTAGCCGCCATGCCGCGAACACCGCCACGAGGCTGATCGCGAGGTGGATGCCGAGGAACGCGTCCGCCAGCCCAGCCCCGAGCAGCACCCCTGCCACGAGTGGGCCGGCCGCCGAGAACGCGGTCTGCAGTGCGGCGACCGTGCCGAGCGTCTGCCCGACCATCCCCTTCGGGGCGAGTGACGCCGTGAGGGGATTCAGCACCGGACTGTAGATCGTCTCGCCGACGGCGAAGACGCCGTACGTCATGACGAACAAGGCGGAGGCGATGCCCGGCATGAACTGAGCGGCAGAGAGGATGACCCACGAGAGCGCCCAGATGCCGCCGACCGCCATGAGCAGCACCGGTGCGGTGCGCTTGGCCGTGAGCTTCACGACAATGACCTGGATCGCGACGATCACGAGGCAGTTGACGGCCGCTGCCGTGCCGATCGCCGACGGATCCACGCGCAGCGTCGTCAACGCGTATGCCGGCAGGCCGGATTCGAACTGGGCATAGAAACCGAGCGCGAGCGTGATCGTGACGATGGCCGTCCACCGCATGGCCGGCTCGGCGAAGATCGCGCGCAGGGCGCCGCCGACGCGCCGTCCACCGCCATCAGCTTCGTCCCTGTCGATGATCGCGATCGCACCGGTCTCCGCCTCCACAGCGCCGACCGAGCGAGCGGATGCCTGTGCCGCGGCATCCGAGGCCGCCAGCGCGCCCGCCATCGGAGGCCGGCCCGCCCAGAACCGTGCTCCGGCGAGCCCGATGATCCCGGATGCCAACACGAAGCCGGCCGCTGCCATCAGGAATCCGATGTCGAGGCCGTTGGTGTGGTTCAGGTCGACGACCAAGCCGGCGAGGAACGCGCCGGCGGCCATGCCGAGCGACTCGCCCGTGAACTTGTAGGCGAAGATCTTGCGACGATCGGCGCCCGACGACCAGTTCAGCGCGAGCACCTGCTTCGCGGGAACGGCGGCGGAGAGGCCGAGGCCGAACACGAGCATCCCGGCCAGGAACAGCGCGGGCTGGTTCACGAAGACCAGGGACCCGACGGCCGCTGCGCCGATCAGCTGCGAGACGACGACCACGACGACGGGGCTGAAGCGGTCGGCGAGGCGCCCCGCCAACGGTGCCGCGACCAGAGCGCCGACCGAGAACAGCGAGGATGCCCCGGCCGCGACGAGTGCGCCCCATCCGCGTGTGTCGGCGGCGTAAGCGTATTGATACGGAAGTACCGCTCCCCACCCCAGTGATCCGATGGCTGATGCGAGCACGAGAAGCATCGCGCGCATGATGACACCCCCTCGTGGGCCGTTGTGGGACGTGCGTGCGCACGCTATCGAGTTTCGACGACGTATGGTTCGAACGCGAAGTGTTCGACATCGAAATATTAGCAACCGAAGTGGGCGTGCGAGAATTCCCTCATGGCGAAAAGGACACCGAGCGCGCCGGAACTCCACCGCCAGGCGGTCGCGACCTACGTCGCGGCTGGTGGCGAGGAGTCGGTTCAGCGCGTGATCACGGCGGTGCAGAGCCTCACGAAGAAGCTCGACCAGTGGTACGACCGGCAACTCGCCGACATCGACGTCGCCGCCGGGGAGTGGTCGGTGGTCACAGCACTCGCGAAGGCGGACGAGCCGCTCACGCCGAGTCAGCTCGCCGATCTCACGAACGTGGCACCGTCATCCATGACGCATCGCCTCGACAAGCTTGCTGAGCGCGGACTCATCGAACGCACGCCGGATGCCGGCAACCGCACTCGCATCTTCATCAGCCTCACCGACGAGGGGTGGCAGCTGTTCAGTCTCGCGATCCGCGGGTCGGATGTCGTCGAGTCCGACGTGCTGCAAGATCTCAGCGACGCGGAGCGCGGCGAGCTCGCCCGCCTGCTCGAGGTGGTGATCGCGAGGCTCGACGACGTCGACGCGTAGATACTGTTCGGCTGCTTCGCCGTGCTACTCGACCATCGGCGGAGCGTCGGTGCCGAGGAGCCGCTGCAGGGCATCCTGCACGTCGGCGATGCGGTCGCCACCCACGAGGGATTCCCACTGAGCCCGGAGTTCGTCGAACACAGCCTCGCCCTCGCTCATGAGCGAGTGCCCCCGATCCGTCACCACCAGGCGTGCTCGTCGCCCGTCGCCCGGGTCAGGGCTCCGGCGAACGTAACCGCCCTCTTCCAGAGACGCGACGGTCTTCGCCGCCGCCTGCTTCGAGACCGACGTGCGTCGACCCACCTCGGAGACCGATCCGGCGCCCGCCGCGACGGCACGCAGCGCGAAATCATGGGCAGGGCGAACTCCGGGGTAGCCGCGCTCGGCGAGCCGGAGCGTCGCCTCCTCTGCCATGAAGCGGAACCCACCAAGGAGCAGCAACGCCAGGTCGGCACCACCTCGAGACATGCGCCAATCGTAGCGACATCGATCCAATCGACAATCAGGTTGTCTATATCGTTCATCTGTGACAACCTGGTTGTCTTAGTTCTCGTCGTTCGCCAGGAGGCGCAGATGAAACCCGACCAAGCAACCATCGCCGACGTGCGGCACGAAACCGCGCCGGTCAACGGCACGCACCTGCACTACGTCACCGCTGGAGACAACGGCACGCCCGTGCTCCTCGTTCACGGATTCCCCGAGACATGGTGGGCCTTTCGCAAGCTCATCCCGCTTCTGGCCGCACGTCACCGTGTCTACGCGGTCGACCTGCGCGGTTTCGGCGACTCGGATGTCGCCGACGAGAGCTACTCGAGCGCGGTCGCCGCTGAAGATCTTCACGCGCTGATCGAACACCTATCCGTTGGGCCGATGCATCTGGTGGGACAGGATGTCAGTGGAGGCACAATCTTCCGGCTCGCCGCCACGCATCCCGATGACGTCATCGGCCTCACCGCGATCGAGGCCGGCATCGCCGGCTTCGGTGCCGAACGCCTTGCGGATGTCACTCACGGTGGCGTCTGGTACATAGGCGCTCTGGCATCCGCCGGCATCGCCGGTCTTCTGTTCGAGAAGCAGGCCGGCGCCTTCATCGGGGAGTACCTGTACCCGCTCTACGGAGTATCCGGTGCAGCAGTCGGCCCCGACGACGTCACCGAGTTCGCTCGCACCTACGGAAGGCCCGGCGGATTCTCGGGCGCCGCGGGACTCTACCGCGGCATGCTCGCGGAGGGGGACGAGCTCCTCGCGCTTGCGCAGAGCGTTCCCCTGCGGATGCCCGTGACCACGATCGGCTCCCGCGGCGGCGGCTTCACGCACGCGACATTCAGTGCCGTCGCCGCTCAAGAGCCGACCGCCATCCAGCTGGACGGCGTCGGCCACTACGTCGCACAAGAGGCTCCGGCGGCGCTCGCGGACGTACTGCTCGAGGCGTTCGCCACTGCTACTTCCTGACCGGCCCTCCGCTGGTCGAGTAGCGCCAGCTCTCCGCTGGTCGAGTAGCGCCCGCGTAGCGGACGCGTATCGAGACCTCCCCAGCAGCCGCATACGGGTCTCGATACACGTGCGGCTTCGCCGCGCGCTACTCGACCAACAGAGGGGTGCGGCTTCGCCGCGCGCTACTCGACCAACGGGGAGGGCTACTCCACCGGAGTGACCTCAAGGTGCTCGCCGTCGACCGCCAGGTCGACGCGCACGACGCTGCCGTCGCGGATGCGGCCCTCCAGCAGTGAGGTTGCGAGCCGGTCGTCGATCTCGTGCTGCATCAGGCGACGCAACGGACGCGCCCCGTAGATCGGGTCGTACCCGCGCTCGGCAAGCCAGGCACGGGCATCCGGCGTCACGCCCAGCTCGAGTCGACGCTCGTGCAGCCGTGACTGCAGCCGATCGATGTACAGCGACACGATCTCGCCGAGCTCCTCCTCGCTGAGCACCGAGAACACCACGATGTCGTCGAGCCGGTTGACGAACTCGGGCTTGAACGCCTGACGCACGAGTGCCTGCACCTCGTCCTCCTTCTCGGCCCACGACAGCGTCGGGTCGATGAGCACGTGCGACCCGAGATTCGAGGTGAGGATGAGGATGGTGTTGCGGAAGTCGACAGTTCGACCCTGGCCGTCGGTGAGGCGTCCGTCGTCGAGTACCTGCAGCAAGATGTCGAACACCTCCGGATGCGCCTTCTCGACCTCGTCGAGCAGAATCACGCCGTACGGACGACGGCGCACGGCTTCGGTGAGCTGTCCACCCTGCTCGTAACCGATATAGCCGGGAGGAGCGCCGACCAGCCGCGAGACCGTGTGCTTCTCGCCGTACTCGGACATGTCGATGCGCACCATGGCGTGCTCGTCGTCGAACAGGAACTCCGCGAGCGCCTTCGCCAGCTCG
>DASZMW010000037.1:0-13764 GCA_035551735.1 Humibacter sp.
TGCGGACGGATGTACTGCATCGTGTCGTAGATCGCGGTCATGGCCGTGAACGAGCCGCCGGGCGAGTTGATGTACATGACGATGTCGCGGTCGGGATCTTGGCTCTCCAGCACGAGTAGCTGAGCCATGATGTCGTCGGCCGACGCGTCGTCCACCTGTACACCGAGGAAGATGATGCGATCCTCGAAGAGTTTGGCGTAGGGGTCTTGACGCTTGTAGCCGTAGGCGGTGCGCTCTTCGAAGCTGGGCAGGATGTAACGCGAGCCCGGCATCGGGATGCGCGCGGCACCACCGGCCAGTCCGGAGAAGTTCGGGGTTTCCATGGGTGTTGTTTCCTTCGTTCTCTCTCGCCTAATCCTGGGTTCCGCCGCCGCCGATGACGTCGGTGGCCGACTCGCGGATGTGGTCCACGAAGCCGTATTCCAGCGCCTCCTGGGCGGTGAACCAGCGGTCACGGTCGCCGTCGGAGTTGATCTGCTCGACCGTCTTACCAGTCTGCGAAGCGGTGATCTCGGCGAGCCGCTTCTTCATGTCGAGAATGAGCTGGGCCTGCGTCTGGATGTCGCTGGCAGTACCACCGAATCCGCCGTGCGGCTGGTGGAGCAGCACGCGGGCATTCGGGGTGATGTAACGCTTGCCCATGGTGCCCGCCGTCAGCAACAACTGACCCATGGATGCCGCCATGCCGATTCCGACGGTGACGATGTCATTCGGAACGAACTGCATCGTGTCGTAGATGGCCATGCCGGCTGTGATCGAGCCACCGGGCGAGTTGATGTAGAGGTAGATGTCGCGCTTGGGATCTTCCGCAGCCAGCAGCAGCAGCTTTGCGGCGATTTCGTTCGCGTTATCGTCGCGCACCTCCGAGCCGAGCCAGATGATGCGATCCTTCAGCAGTCGGTCAAAAACACTGGGTTGCAGTGTCGCGTCGGCCATGAACGTGCTCCTTTTCTTACGTGATCTCGAATCTATCGAAGGCAACGCAACAGCATGGGTCTGTTCGCCAGGGGCAGAGCCCATGGCGAACCAATAGGCACAGTGCCAGGGGCAGAGCCCATGGCGAACCAATAGGCACAGTGCCAGAGGCAGAGCCCAGGTCAGTAGGCGATGTCTTTCGCGTACTGAGAGACCGACATGCGATAGAGGGGCAGATGTGGGGCCAGTGCGGTGAGTGCGACCGATGTGGCGCGCCGGGACTCGCCGCTCGTCGCGAGGGCGAGTGCGTAGAACGCGGCGACGGCGTCGCGGTAGGGCGAGGTCTGGTGGTTGGTGTGTTCGTCGCCGAGCATCCAGACCGCTTCGTGCACGCGTCCGAGATTGCGCAACGTGCTCGCCAGCTGAATGACTGCTCGCACCCGGTGGTCGTCATCGAGCCCGAGAAGCAGTGCGCGCCGATAAAGAGGTTCGGCTTCCGCCTCGTGCCCCGCCGCGTCACGTGCGCCGGCGCGGTGGAACAGAGCGATGGCGTTGTCTCCCCACACTCCGGCCAGGCGATCGATGCGCTCGATGCGCTCGGCGTCGCTCAGGCTCTCGTCAGCCCAGACTCCGTCGAACTGGCTGTCCCAGTCGGCCACTGAACGCTCCTCGTCGTCTCGCATTCCTACGGCACTTCAGACGTGAAAGGGGGCGGATGCGATGCATCCACCCCCTCTTACGAGCACGACTCTAGCGCGGCTACGTCGCTACGCGGCTACGCCTTCTTCGCCTTGCTGGACTTCTTCTTGGGCTTCTCCTCGGCCGCCTCGACGTCGGCGTCGGCGTCGGTGTCAGCGGTCTCGGTGCCGGGCGCGGCCTCGGCATCATCCGTGGAGGCATCCTCAGCGGAATCCGGCACTGCCGCGAACTCCGAGAGGTCGACCGGCTTGCCGTTCGTGTCATTGACGACGGCGCGCCCGAGCAGCACGGCGATGGTCTTGTTGCGGGTGACCTCGCCGACCATCTGCGGAATCTGGCCGTTCTCGCCGAGCGCGGTGACGAACTCGTTCGGGTCCATGCCGTACTGGGACGCGGCCTGAACGAGGTAGTTGCTCAGCTCGTCCTGATTGACGGTGATGTTCTCCTTCTGCGCGATCTCGTCGAGCAGCACCTGCGTGCGGAACGACTTGTCGCTGGCCTCGGTCACCTCGGCGCGGTGCACCTCGTCTTCGAGACGGTCCTCGGACTCGAGGTGACGGTGCACCTCGTCTTCGACGACAGCCGGCGGCACCGGGATGTCGGTGAGCTCGAGCAAACGGTCGACCAGCAAGGTGCGCGCGTCGTTGCCTTGGCCGAAGGTCTTGCCGCGTGCCGCCTCGCCACGCAGGTTCTCACGCAGTTCACCGATGGTGTCGAACTCGCTGGAGATCTGGGCGAAGTCGTCGTCGGCGTCCGGAAGCTCGCGCTCCTTGACGGCGTTCAGCGTCACGGTGATCTCGGCGTCTTCACCCTCGTGGTCTCCGCCGAGCAGCTTCGAGGTGAACGTGGTGGTCTCGCCGGCCGAAAGGGAGTCGAGTGCCTCGTCGATGCCCTCGACCAGTTCGCCCGAACCGACCTCGTAAGAGATGTTGCTTGCTGTGTCGATCTGCTCATCGCCGATGGTTGCGACGAGATCGAGCTGGGCGAAGTCGCCCGTCTTGGCGGGGCGGTCGACGGTGACCAGCGTGCCGAAACGGCTCCGGAGGCGGTCGAGCTCTTCTTCGACGTCGTCGGGGGTGACCTCGACTGCGTCGACGGTGAGCTCCAGGCCGTCGTACTCGGGAAGGGTGATGTCGGGGCGCACATCGACCTCGATGGCGACGATGAGGTCACCGGAGAAGTCCTTGTCACTGGGCCAGTCTGTGATGTCGGCCTCGGGGCGCCCGACCGGGCGAACGTCGTTCTCCTCGACCGCGGTGCGGAAGAAGCTGTCGAGACCCTCGTTGACGGCGTGCTCCAGTACGGCACCCTTGCCGACGCGCTGATCGATGATGGGCGGCGGGACCTTGCCCTTACGGAACCCGGGGATGTCGACCTGCTCGGCGAGGTGCTCGTAAGCATGCTTGATGCTGGGCTGCAGTTCCTCCGGGGTCACTGCGATGGTGAGCTTCGTCCGTGTCGGGCTCAGCTGTTCGACCGTGGTCTTCACGTGGGAGATCTCCTGTTATTGAATGTGGTTCGCTCGGAGTCGACCTTGTCGGGGCGACAGGATTCGAACCTGCGGCCTCCCGCTCCCAAAGCGGGCGCTCTACCAAGCTGAGCTACGCCCCGGATCGTGGTGGACCCGCAGAGGTCCGACCAGCCGAACACACGCCGGGGCGCATGGCAAGCCGAATGACCTGGAACAGTCTAGCGAACGAAAACCGATGCCCGCGTCCGCCGGTTCCGGCCGCCCGCCCGGCATGCACTACACTTGCACAGCGGTGAACGGCCGCCCGGGGATGTAGCTCAATGGTAGAGCCTCAGTCTTCCAAACTGATGGTGCGGGTTCGATTCCCGTCATCCCCTCCACAAGCTCCGAACATCGCCCGATGAGGGCGGGGTTCGGAGCTTTCCTCTGCGAGGACGCAGCACTCATTCGCCCGTCTACTGCACCGGCCGGCGACCAAAGTCAAGCCTTGCGGAACCAATACGCCCGTCTGCCAGTATGGGCGGATGCCGACGCGACTGCACGCTGCCCTCCGCGCCGTGACGATGGTGATCGCGGGTGCCACGCTCGTGGCTCTCGCCGGGTGTTCGAGTACGACGGCACCCTCCGATGATGTGACCCATTACTCGACAGGAGGCTCGCACCACTGCAGCGCTGGCGAATCGATCGAGATCGACGGAGCATCCCGCACACATGTAATCACTGGCGACTGCGGCACGGTCGTCGTCAAAGGGGACGGCAACACTGTGCGCATCGACAGGGCAGCCTCGCTCGACGTCGAAGGCGAATCCGACAGTGTGACATTGGCCGGCCGCGTCGGCTCGGTCGTACTCAAGGGCAACGGAATCGCGTTGGGCGCTCAATCCATCGGCTCTGTGAAGGTCACGGGGCAGAACAACTCGGTCACGGCCCCTGCGTTGGGCGCGGTGATGATCCAGGGCGATCACAACGTCGTCACCACGCACACGAAGCCGAGCGACTACAGGGCGTCCGGTCAGGACGACACGCTGACCCTGCACTGAATCGGGCCGTGCACTGAGTGCCCTCGTTTTTTGGGAGAATCAATACCGAACGCCGATCGGTTCGCCCGTGCACGGCGAGATTCAACGTTCCGCGACGGCGGTAGCCGCACAAGAAGAGGTCCTCGACGATGACACCAGACGAAGCCGCCACGATCCTCGGGGTCGACAAGGATGCCGAGGTCAGCGAGATTCTCGCCACCTACTCCAAGAAGGTGCAGGCGGCCGGTGCTGACACGGCGCAGCCCGGTAACCAGGACCCCGAGGTGCAAGTGCTCGTCGAAGCGCGCACGACCCTGATGGATGACCGCCGCCGCCGGGCAGCCACCGAGCGTCGACCCTCGACCAGCGCGACCTCGACGCCGCAGTATGGGCAGCGTGCAGCAGCCGCGCCGGCGGTTTCGGCATGGGGCGACGACGCGGCAAAGGGCAAGAGGTATACGCCGGAGCAGGAGGCGACGCGCAAGCAGCGCTCTTTCATCATCGCCATCATCGGCCTCGTCCTCTCTCTCACCGGATGGGTGTGGTGGCTGCTCACGCCGCTCTCGCTCTTCGGCATGGGTATCAGCATCTGGGCGCTGGTGCGTGTGCGCGGATACGGCAGCGGGCTCTACACGGGCACCAGAGTCGTCGCATGGATCTCGATCATCAGCGGAGCCCTTGCGCTCATCGGCAACGTTCTCCTGATCGTGAACGCACTCTCCGCCGGCAAGTAATCCCTGATCCGAGGGCAAGTTAGCCCAGCCTTCGCTTGCTTGCGGAATGCCCGTGGCCGCGTAGCGTTGAACGCAGACAGACGAGCGAAGGGACACTTTCCATGACCACCACCGTGACCATTCCCAAGGCCACCACCAATCCCGATGTCGCAGCGGGCACCGCACAGTTCCTCACCCCCGTCGTCATCGAGCTCGAGGCGCTCGTCGTCAACGGCAAGCAGGCGCACTGGAACCTGCGCGGCGCGAACTTCATCGGTGTGCACGAGCTCCTCGATACGGTCGTCGAGCACGTGCAGGACTGGGCAGACACAGCCGCCGAGCGAATCGTCGCCCTCGGACTGCCGATCGACGCTCGCATCGCCACCGTCGCCGCCAACACGACGGCACCCGCGCTGAGCGGCGGGTTCGTGCAGTCCGACAAGTCGATCGCCGAGTTCATCGGCCAGATCGACGTCGCACTGGATGCCGTGAACACGGCAGTGCGCGAGCTCGACGAGATCGACCAGAGCAGTCAGGATGTCGCGATCGAGATCGCGCGCGGCCTCGACAAGGACCGCTGGCTGCTGTTCGCGCACATCGCGAAGTAACGCTCGTCCCGGATCACGAAGGAGCCGCTGCCCGATGGGGTGGCGGCTCCTTCGATTTGGCGAGGAGAAGGGGACGCCTTCGACCGTTTCAGTGGGTGAAGGGCCCTTCGACTCGCTTCGCTCGCTCAGGGAGCTGGCGTCGCTCAGGGGGCTGGGGGCTCGGGCGGCAGCTGGCGGCGGAGCCTGCTGTGCGTGCGGCGCATTTCGGCGGCGAGCGTGGCATCCGCATAGGGTCCATCGCCCTCGAGCTGCGTGATGATCGTCTGCACGGTCTCGACGTCGCGGTTCTGACTCATCTTGTTCTTCGCGACGATGCGAGTCGGTGTGAGCCGCATCCCGACCGTCCCGCTCACGATGCGTGCGGCATACGCCTCATTCTCGGATGTGCCTGCCATGCGGCGCGGAGCGGGCATCCGGTCCTCGAAATGGTCGACGAGGCGCCCCAGCACCTGCCAGTTCTCCTCGTCGGAGAGGATCTCGGGAACGCCGCTGAGGTGGGCTGCCACGAAATTCCAGGTGGGAACGGCGGGCTTCTCGTCGTACCAGCCCGGCGAGATATAACCGTGCGGTCCCTGGATGATCACGAGCAGTTCGTGCTCACCGACTTCGTGCAGCTGCTCGTCGGGGCGGCCGACGTGCGTCACGATGGATATCTCCACCCTCGACTCGTCGAGCACGACGGGATAGTGGGATGCCACGGGACCGGCATCCGTCTGGCTCACCAGGATCGCCCACGGGTTCTCTCTGATCAGCCTTTTGATCTCCTCGGTGTCGGCGAGGGTGAAGCTCGGGTTCTGCCTCATCGCTGTTCTCTGTTTTCTTGCGGCATGCGCTCTTCTCGCCTCACGCTTGGCACTTCGGGCACCAGTACAGCTTGCGAGACGCCATCATCTCCATCACGATGTGCGTTCCGCACACCCGGCACGGAAGGCCTTCACGTTTGTAGACCCAATGCCGATCCTCACGGCCGGCCATGGCCTGCGCCCACTGCTCTGGAGTCAGATCGTCCATCGTCATCATCTGTCCGGTGCGCACGCCGACGTCGAGCAGGTGCGACCAGTCGCGCCAGAGCGCACGTGCCGTATCGACCGGCACCTTCTTTCCCGGCGTGTGCGGGTTCAGCCGTGCTCGATAGAGCAGTTCGGCGCGATAGACGTTTCCGATGCCGCTCACGACGGACTGATCCATCAGCAGTTGACCGATGGGCGTCTGCTTCGACGTGATGGTGCTAGCGACGGCGTCTTCGACCTCCGGGCCGTCATCGACGAGCGGATCCGGCCCGAGGCCACCGATGATCTCCGCGGCACGTGCCTCGTCGATCACCTCGCACGCGGTCGGTCCGCGCAGGTCGGCGACGGCGGTGTCGGTGAGCAGGCGCACGCGCACGGCGCCGACCGGCTCCGGCGGGAAGACGAACGTCGAGTCGTCCTCTTTCTCAGACTCGGACATGCGCAGGCGTGCGCGCCGTGGTGCTCCCATGCTCGCCAGCGAATCCTCACCCCGCGAGTCCACGAGCGTTCCGTGCTGGTTCGTCTGGCCCATACGGCCGCCGGCGAAGCGGATCGTGTCGTCGACGGTGATCTCGCCGGCGAAGTCCCATGCGCCGTAGATGCCGAGGTGCACCCGCAACCAGAAGCCGTTCTCGAACTCGAGGAACATCTGCTTGCCGACGGCGCGGGCATCCGTCATTCGGCGGCCGTCGATCAACTTCGCACCGGCGGCGAATCGTCCCTGTGGGGAGCTTGCCGCGACTCGTTTGCCGACGAAATTGCGGCGGAACTGCAGCGCGATGCGATGTACGGAATGACCTTCTGGCATGCCGCTACCGGTCGACGTTCTTGCCGGCGATGTCGCCGGTCGCCTCGAATTCCGCCAACTGCCCGATGCGGCGAACGTGGCGCTCCTCGAAGGAGAAGGGCTCGGCGATGAACGTGTCGATGAAGGCGATGGCCTCATCGACCGTGTGCTGCCTTGCGCCGATCGCTATCACGTTGGCGTCGTTGTGCTGGCGTGCCAGCAGAGCGGTGTTCTCGTTCCAGACCAGGGCGGCACGGATGCCCGCGACCTTGTTCGCAGCGATCTGCTCGCCGTTGCCCGAACCACCGAACACGATGCCGAGCGCCGTGACGCCCGCCTGCTGATCCGCGATGACGCCCTTCGCCGCGTTGATGCAGAACGCCGGGTAGTCGTCGAGCGGGTCGTACGAACTCGGACCGTGATCGATCACCTCGTGGCCGGTCTCGCGCAGATGCTGCTGCAGTGTTTCGGAGAACTCGAGTCCGGCGTGGTCGGTGCCGATGTGGATGCGCATGACACCAAGTTTAGGGACGCCGTCAGTCGAAGATCGGGTCACGGGTGCGGGTGCGTTTGAGCTCGAAGAAACCGTCGTACGAGGCCGCGGCGACGACGCCGTCCCAGAGCGTGAGCGCCTGCTCACCGCGCGGCGTCGGCGAGATGACGGGCCCGAAGAAAGCGGAGCCGTTCACTGCCACGACGGGTGTTCCGACCTCCTGGCCGACGCGGTCGATGCCGTCCGCGTGGCTCGCGCGCATCCGGGTGTCGTATTCGTCGGAGTCCGCGTACCGCGCATATTCGGCCGGCAGCCCGACTTCGGCGAGCGCCTCGGCGATCACGGCGTCGGCATCCTTGCGGTGGCCGGGGTGGATGCGGGTGCCGAGCGCGTCGTAGAGCGGCTTGACAGCATCCTGTCCCTCCAACTCCCCCACGGCTGTGACGAGGCGCGCGTAGCGGAGCGTGCGGGGAAGCATCGCACGGTAGGAATCCGACACGTCCTTGTCCTCGTTGAGCACGTAGAGGCTCATGATGTGCCAGGTCACGTTCAGGTCGCGGTGGGGCGAGACCTCGTCGACCCAGCGTGAGGTCATCCAGGCCCAGGGGCACGAGGGGTCGAACCAGAAGTCAACGTCGGTCATGGCATCCATCTAAGCGACTGAGCCCCGACACCGAGTGGTTTCGATGGCCGGGCGCTCGGATGCACGCACGTCGTAGGCTTGTCGGTCGGATGCCGTACACGACACGGCGCCGCAACGAGACTTTAGGAGAGCCACGTGCCAGGAGAGAACCTCACGCGCATCGAAGCGGCAGAACGCCGCGCCATCGTCGACACCCACAGCTACGACGTCGTACTGAATTTAACGACCGGCGATGAGACGTTCCTCAGTTCCACCACCGTGCGGTTCGCCGCGAAGAAGGGCGCGTCGACGTTCATCGACGCCATCACCGCCGAAGTCCTCTCCGTCGTGCTGAACGGCACGTCGCTCGAGGTGGCGAAGGTCAGCGACGGCGTGCGCATCCAGCTCGACGATCTCGACGAGGAGAACGAGCTGACCGTTGTCGCGCACATGCGGTACACGAACACGGGAGAAGGCCTGCACCGATTCGTCGACCCGGTCGACGGCGAGGTGTACCTCTACTCGCAGTTCGAGGTTCCCGACTCGCGCCGCGTATACCCGGTGTTCGAGCAGCCCGATCTGAAAGCCGAGTTCACGTTCACTGTGACGACGCCGCAGGAGTGGGAAGTCGTCAGCAACTCCCCCGTCGCATCCGTCGAGCTTGCGGGCCCGGTCAAGACGACCGTGTTCGAGACGACTCCCGTCATCTCGTCGTACGTCACAGCGATCATCGCAGGACCGTACTCGAGGTGGCACTCGGAGCTGACCAGCAGCGACGGCCGCACGATTCCGCTGGGCGTCTACGCCCGCGCGTCGTTGGCCGAGTACATGGATGCCGACTACATCTTCGACAAGACACGGGAAGGCTTCGCGTTCTACGAGGAGCGCTTCGACGTGCCGTACCCGTTCGCGAAGTACGACCAGCTGTTCGTGCCGGAGTTCAACGCCGGTGCGATGGAGAATGCCGGGGCGATCACGTTCACCGAGACATACGTGTTCCGCTCCAAGGTGACCGACGCCATCAAGGAACGCCGGGTCGTCACGATTCTTCACGAGCTCGCCCACATGTGGTTCGGCGACCTCGTGACGATGAAGTGGTGGAACGACCTGTGGCTGAACGAGTCGTTCGCAGAATACGCGTCGACGCTCGCCACCGCTGAAGCGACCGAGTGGAACGAGGCGTGGACGACGTTCTCGGCCATGGAGAAGAGCTGGGCGTACCGGCAGGACCAGCTGCCGTCGACGCATCCGATCGTCGCCACGATCAACGACCTCGAGGACGTGCAGGTCAACTTCGACGGCATCACCTATGCCAAGGGCGCCTCAGTTCTGAAGCAGCTGGTGGCCTGGGTGGGTCAGGACGACTTCCTCGCCGGCGTCTCGCAGTACTTCAAGAAGCACGCGCACTCCAACACCGAGCTGCGCGACCTGCTCGTCGAGCTCGAAGCGACAAGCGGCCGCGACCTCACCTCGTGGTCGAAGCTCTGGCTCGAGACCGCAGGTGTGAACACCTTGCGCCCCGAGATCGAGGTGGATGCCGATGGCACCATCACCGGGTTCGCCGTGCTGCAGAGCGCGAAGGCCGATTATCCGACCCTGCGTCCGCACCGTCTCGCAATCGGGCTGTACAACCTTCGCGACGCCGGACAGGGCAAGCAGAGGTTGGTGCGCGATCAGCGGATCGAACTCGACGTCGACGGTGACCGCACCGAGGTCGCAGAACTCGTGGGCGTGAAGCGTCCCGACCTCGTGCTGATCAATGACGACGATCTCGCCTATGCGAAGATCCGCCTCGATGAGGCATCGCTGGCTTCAGCCATCGAGCATCTCTCCGACATCGAGTCACCTCTGGCCCGCTCGCTGGTCTGGGGCTCGGCGTGGGACGCCACGCGCGACGCCGAGACGCCGGCAAGCGACTACGTGCGCCTCGTGCTCGGCAACATCGGATCGGAGACCGAGTCGACGACACTGCGCACCACCCTGAACCAGCTCGTGCTCAGCGTGAGCTCGTACGTCGCTCCCGAGCGCCGTGAGTCGACGCGCGACGAGGCGGCGGATGCTCTCTGGCAGCTCGCCTCCGACGCAGCGCCCGGAAGCGACGCCCAGTTCCAGTTCGTGAAGTTCTTCGCTGCGCTCGCCTCGACTCCCGACCAGCTTGCGAACGTCGCAGGGCTGCGCGACGGATCGATCGTTCTCGACGACCTCACGATCGACACCGACCTCGCGTGGGAGCTGCTCAGCTCGCTCGTTGCCGGCGGACAAGCGGGCACGGCGGAGATCGACGCGGCGCTCGCCGCCGACAACACCGCCAACGGAGCCCAGGCCGCCGCTCAGGCCCGCGCGGCCATCCCCACAGCGGAAGGCAAGGCAGCTGCGTGGTCGAGCGTGTTCGACTCCGACGACCTGCCGAACACGATCGTGCGGATGACGGGCATCGGGTTCCAGCGCACACGCGACGTCGCGCTTCTCGAGCCGTACGTCGCGAAGTACTTCGACGCGATTCAGTCGGTGTGGGCGTCCCGCACGTACAAGATCGCTGAGTACCTCGTCGAGGGCATGTACCCGTTCCCGCTGGTCGATCAGCGTCTCGCCGACGCCACCCGCGCGTGGCTCGACGCGAACCAGGAGCCCGCCGCCCTGCGTCGTCTGGTCACGGAGGAGCTCGCCTCGGTCGAACGCGCCCTCGCTGCTCAGAAGCGCGACGCTCAGGGCTGATCCGCCCGTCGACTCGGTCGAACCGCAACACGTTTTCAGGCCATCGCCGCCTCCGCACCCACAGTGTCGCTGGGCCAGCGAATGTCCTGAAAACGTGTTGCGCGCGGGTGGGGCCGGCGCGCGGGTAGGACCGGCGCGCAGATGGGGCCGGCGGCCGGCGCGTCTAGTCGCGAGGCCTGCGAGACAATCGGCCCGTGGATGCAGGGCTGTCATCCTCTGGGCGGATGCCGTGACCGTGCTTCTGACCCTAGGTTGAGATCATGATCGAAATAGAAGGCCTCACCAAGAGGTATGGCCCCAAGCTGGCAGTTGACGACGTCAGCTTCACGGTGCGCCCCGGCATCGTCACGGGCTTCCTCGGCCCGAACGGCGCTGGCAAGTCCACGACCATGCGGATGATCGTCGGCCTCGACAAGCCGACGGCCGGCACCGCGCTCGTCGACGGCAAGCCGTACGCGAAGCATCCGGCACCGCTCCACGAGGTAGGGGCACTGCTCGAGGCCAAAGCGGTGCACACCGGCCGCACCGCGTTCAACCACCTACGAGCGCTCGCCGCCACGCACGGCATCCCGAAGAGCCGCGTTCACGACGTGATTGCGATGACCGGACTCGAGTCGGTAGCGAACAAGCGCGTCGGCAGCTTCTCGCTCGGCATGGGTCAGCGCCTCGGTATCGCCGCAGCACTGCTCGGCGACCCGCACACGCTCATCCTCGACGAACCGGTCAACGGGCTCGACCCGGAAGGCGTTCGGTGGGTACGTGAGTTCTGCCGCTACCTCGCATCCGAGGGCCGCACGGTCTTCATCTCCTCGCACCTGATGAGCGAAATGTCACAGACCGCCGACCACTTGATCGTGCTCGGACGCGGTCGCGTGCTCGCGGATGCCCCGATCGCCGACGTCATCGCGGGCGCCACGAGGCGGGTGGTGCGCGTGCGCACCCCGCAGGTGCAGGCGCTCACAGCGGCACTCGCCGGACCTGACATCACCGTGACGTCGTTCGACGACGGCGCCCTCGAGGTCTCCGGTGTCGACGCCGCTCGGATCGGCGACATCGCGGCTGCCTCCGGCCTGCCGCTGCACGAACTGACCCCAGTCGACGCCTCCCTCGAAGAGGCCTACCTCGAACTCACCCAGGACGAGGTCGAGTACCACTCGGAGGTGACCCGATGACCACTGCGACAGAAACCGCAACAGCAACCGGCCCGCTCGATGGCATCCGCCTGAGCTTCGGCGGAGTGCTGAACTCGGAGTGGATCAAGCTGCACAGCCTTCGTTCCACGATGTGGTGCCTAGGGCTCGTCATCCTGCTCTCCGTCGGGTTCTCCGCCCTCGTCGCCGGGGTGCTCCATCTCGACAACCCCGGCGCGATACCCGCAACCAACGCAGCTTCGCTGCTCGTGCAGTCATCTACCATCGGCGTGAACTTCACGCAGTTGGTCGCCGCCGTACTCGGCGTTCTCGTGATCAGCGGCGAATACAGCACCGGGATGATCCGTTCGACGTTCACCGCCGTGCCCGGCCGCCTCGGCGCCTACTTCGGCAAGCTCATCGTGCTGGCGGTCGTCGTGTTCGTCGTCTCGATCGTGTCCCTCGGGATCTCGTCGCTCGTGGCGACTGGCATCCTGAACGCGCGAGGCGTGAACGCCGACCTGACCAGGAGCGATGTTCTGCTGCCGCTTCTCGGCGGTGCCGGCTACCTCGCGCTCGTTGCGATGCTGGCGTTCGCCTTCGGTGCGATCATCCGCAGCTCCGCCGGCGGAATCGCCGCGATCCTCGGCACCCTGCTCGTGCTTCCTGTGGCCTTGCAGGTTGTCGCAGGGCTCACGAACGCAACCTGGGTGTCTAACGTGGCGAGCTTCCTGCCCTCCGCATCGGGCGGCCAGCTCTACGCGTTCGTGCAGCCGAACGCCCCGGCACCCGCAAGTGGCGTCGTCGCGCTGGACGCCACGACAGGCGGGCTCGTACTCGCCGCGTGGGTCATCGTCGGCATCGTGATCGGCGCTGTGCTGGTCAAGAGGCGCGACGTGTAGCGGCCAAGGGGAACCCGGGCTCATCGCTCAGTTCCTGATGCCCTTGGCGACGTTTCGCGACGTCGCCAAGGGCATCAGCCTTTCGGTCGCCGTCCAGGGCTCGCACACGCGTTGCCCCCAGGATGCCCATGGTCGGCTCAGTAGACTCGTCCGCGATGATTCTCCTCGCATCGCTTCACTCAGCAACCGACATCACCAGCCCGACGTTCTGGCAGACCATTCTCGCCACGTTGACGTCTTGGGGCTGGAAGCTGGTTCAGATCGCCATCATCGTCCTGGTCGCGATCCTCATCGCATGGGTGATGCACTTCGTCATCCGACGGGTCGTGCGGCGCATCGTCACAGGTGTGAAGAACAAGCAGAACGTCGAGGACACTCAAGCCCTGACTGCTTCTCCGATCGCCGCAGTGCGTCTGGTGCAGCGAACCCGCACGCTCGGCACAGTGCTCAGCAACATCGTGAACATCACGATCGTCATCATTGCTCTCGTGGCATGTGTCAACGTCGCAGACCAGAACATCTTCGGCTCTCTCGCGCTTCTCACGGCCGCGATCGGCGCCGGCCTCGGTTTCGGTGCGCAGAACATCGTCAAGGACGTGCTCAACGGACTGTTCATGGTGATGGAGGACCAGCTCGGCGTCGGCGACGTCGTCGACCTGGGGCCGGCGACCGGCATCGTC
>DASZMW010000038.1:0-1939 GCA_035551735.1 Humibacter sp.
GGGCCGACGTAAACACGGGTGCGGGCGCGAGAATGGACGGCATGGCCAACGACGTCGATGCGATCCTGTCCCAACTCACCCTCGAGGAGAAGGCCGCACTGGTCACCGGAGACGGTTTCTGGCATACCGCTGCGATCGAGCGGCTCGGCATTCCGGCGATCACGCTGAGCGATGGTCCGCACGGCGTTCGGCGCCAGCCGCCGGAGCAGGAGAACGGCATCGGCGGCAGCTTTCCCGCCACGTGCTTCCCGCCGGCCGTCGGACTGGCATCCACGTGGGATGCCGAGCTCGTGGAACGCGTCGGCGCAGCGCTCGGTGACGAGTCGAATGCACTCGACGTGCAGGTGCTGCTCGGGCCGGGCGTCAACATCAAGCGTTCGCCGCTGTGCGGGCGCAACTTCGAGTACTTCTCCGAGGACCCGCTGATCGCTGGCGAACTGGCGACGGTACTGATCCGCGGCATCCAGTCGAAGGGCGTCGGAACATCGCTCAAGCACTTCGCGGCCAACAGCCAGGAGACCGACCGCTTCAGGGTCAGCGCCGACATGGATGAGCGCACGGCGCGTGAGATCTACCTCTCCGCGTTCGAGCGTGCGGTCAAGGGCGCCGCTCCGGCGACGGTGATGGCCGCCTACAACAAGCTCAACGGCGTGTATGCCACCGAGGATCACTGGCTGCTCACGGACATCCTGCGCGACGAGTGGGGTTTCGACGGCGTCGTCGTCTCCGACTGGGGCGCCGTGAACGACCACGACGCCGCCGTCGCCGCCGGTCTCGATCTCGAGATGCCGGAGTCCGAGGCGGGACCTGCAGCGATCGTCTCCGCCGTGCGTGGCGGCTCGCTCGACGAGTCGGCGCTCGATGCAGCGGTGCGCAACGTGCTGAAGCTGGTCTTCGACCACGCGCACCTGAAAGCGGATGCCTCGCGCAAACTGGCAGTGCCCGACGACATGGTCAACGCGCACCACGAGCTCGCGCGGGAGGCGGCATCCAGGGGTGCCGTGCTTCTGAAGAACGAGGGAGGCATCCTGCCGCTCTCACCGGAGTCCTCGATCGCCGTGATCGGCGAGTTCGCGCGCAACCCGCGCTACCAAGGCGCCGGCAGTTCGCAGATCGAGCCGACGCGGCTGGATGACGCGCTCACCGAGATCCGCAAGATCGCAGGAGCGCCCGTGACGTTCGCGCCGGGGTTCACGCTCGACGGCGGCGGGGATGCCGGCGAGTTGCTGCGCGAGGCGGTGGCGGTGGCATCCGCTGCGCAGGTTGCCGTGGTGTTCCTCGGGCTGCCGTCGGCGGCCGAGTCGGAGGGCTACGACCGCGAGAACATGGACCTGCCGGCGAACCAGGTGGCGGTGCTCGCCGAGGTCGTTGCAGCGAATCCGAACGTGGTCGTCGTGCTGTCGAACGGCTCGGCCGTGCGCATCTCGAACTGGGATGCCGGCGCCCGCGCGATTCTCGAGGGCTGGCTGCTCGGGCAGGCCGGTGGTGGCGCGACCGCGGACATCCTGTTCGGCGTCACGAACCCCTCAGGACGCCTCGCCGAGACGATTCCGGTGAAGCTGGAGGACACCTCGGCGTACCTCGACTTTCCTGGCCGCGACGGTCACCTCGAGTACGGGGACGGCGTCTTCGTCGGCTACCGCTGGTTCGACGCGCGGCAGTTGCCTGTGAGCTATCCGTTCGGCCACGGCCTGTCGTACACGACCTTCGAGTACTCGGGCCTCTCGACGAGCGTTGAGGGGGAGGATGCCGACCTCTCCGTGCACGTGTCGGTCACCGTGACGAACACCGGGCACGCCGCCGGCCGCGAGGTGGTGCAGGTGTACGTCGCAGCGCCGAGCGCCGAGGTGCGGCGGCCGTTGAACGAGTTGCGCGGATTCGACGTCGTCCCGCTGGAGCCCGGCGAAAGCCGTGAGGTGTCGTTCACGCTCGGATTCCG
>DASZMW010000039.1:0-3283 GCA_035551735.1 Humibacter sp.
CGATCGCCTCGGCGAGCTGCGCATGGATGCGGGCGAGATCGTCGGAGTCGAGTTCGTCCAGACCACCGTCGTCGAGCAGGACGACGTTCGCTCCCCTGCGCCGTGCTTCGAGGATGAACTGGCGCACCGTGTCGTCGAGGAGGGCGCGCCCGCGAATCTCGTCTCGCATCCCCGCCTCCAATAGCAGGCACTCCGCGCGTTCGTCCTCGGTGAGCATCCCGCCGCTCTGCGCGATACGGATGAGCAACGGCGCGGCGCGCTGATAGGTCTCGTCGAGCCGCCGCTGACGCTCGATCACGTGCGCCTCCTGCTCGGCGTGCCACTCGACCACCTGGCGTTCCGCGCGGGCGAAACGAGAGGCATCCCTCGTCATCGCACCCAGCGCCCTGGTGACGACGGCAGCGGCCGCGACCCACACCACACTGCCGATCACGCCGTAAGAACCGAGCGCGACGACCCCGGCGATCAGGACGGTGTGCACGATGAGGAAGGCGATGCCTGCCCAGGCGAACACACTTCGGCGCCGTACCATGGCGATGGTCATCAGGGTGCCGACCGCTGCCACATACCAGGTGGCGTAGCCGTTCTCCCGCGAGGGGTCGAGCTGGCTGGCGATCAGCAGCGGGAGCGCGACCGAGACGGCAAGGTCGAACGCCGCGATCCACACCGCCATCCCGATCTTGTTCGTGCGGATGAGCGAGAGCACGGTCGCCGCCGCGTACAGGATGATGGCCACGATCGCGGGCACCGGGTGGCGATATGCAGCCATCGACGTGATGCCGAGCACGATGTGGTATGCGGAGAAGAGTGCCGTGAGGGTCACCAGCACGCCTCGGGAGACGGTGATCACGATTGCGCCGCCTCGTCGGGATCGGGGTTCCAGCACAGCTCGACCGTCGTGCCACGACCCGGAACCGAATCGATGGATGCTTCGCCGCCGGCCAGGGCGACCCGCTCGCGGATCGACACCTCAAGCCCGAGCCGCTCCGGAGGTATGCGGCTGATGTCGAAGCCGTGGCCGTCATCCGTTACGACGATGCATACACCGCCGTCGGCGGCCTCGATAGCCAGACTGCGCCTCACTAGAACTCCGCCGGCGTGCTGAGCGCTGTTCACCATGGCCTGCACCGTCGCGGAATACAGCGCCTCCGCAACGCTCACCGGGATGAGGGAGTCCCCCGGCACTCTCGGCACGATCGAGAACGGCACCGTGAACGACCTGGCTGCGGAGATGATGCGGTCGCGCAACCTGCTCATCGGAATGGCGTCGAGCGCGCGACCCGGCTGGGCGAGGGGGGCCGACGTGTCGAGGTGACCAAGAGCATCCTGCGCCATGGACGCGGCGATCCGCATGCCTTCGATCGTCTGGGCGCTGGCCGCGGACAGCAAGGTGGTCAGCACGCTGTCGTGCACGATGGCATCCACCTCGACGCGCTCAGCCTCGAGCGCGTGTGCACGCACCGCGACCTCGTAGCGCTCCAACGCGGCCGACTGGCGGTCGTCCACTTGGCTGGCGGCCTGACGGAGCATCGTCATGATGGCCAGCAGGAGCGAGGCGAAGATCATCGCGTAGAGGGCATCCAGCACGGCGGTCTGCACCGCGTCGGTCCCGCCGCCCGTGAGGATCAGGACCACTCCGTACAGCACAGGGGCGATCACGGTGTACACGACCGCCAAGACGAACGGCATCGCCAGCGCCGCACACGCCGTCGCCACCGTCAGCAGATACCAGAGCCAGGGGCGCATGCCTTCGAAGTAGGCGGCATCCGTGATCCCACACTCCCAGAACACCAGCGCACCGATGTAGGCGACGCAGAACACGATGGCGGCAGCGTGAACCGTGCGGCCGATGAGCGAGGCGATCCCGAGCCATGCCAGTGCTGCGAAGAGCACCGCGGCGACCGCAGTCGTATACACGAGGTCGAGGTGGTGCGACTGCACAACGATGACCGGGATGACCTGCAGTCCGAACACCCAGCTGAATCCCGCGATGGCACGCGCGGCAAGGCGTTCAAGGCGCGCCCTCGTCAGAAGATTCGCGTTCGCCGCCGCCGGGATGACCGGGGCAGTGCTCAGGTCAGCGCCGGCCATTCGCCGTGCCAGAAGCACCAGGGCCGTCTGGGGCGAGCCCCGGCAGAATGCCGTCTTCGACCGCTCGGCGCAGCAGGTCGACCTTCGTGGGAGCCGGCCTGCCGACTTCCACGTACTTCGTGCGAACGCGGTCAAGGTACTCGCGCGCCGTGGAGTGCGCCACCCCGAGCTGCTCGGCGACAGCCTTCAACGGAAGTCCGGATGCGTACAGGTGCAGCACATCACGCTCGCGACGGCCGAGCTGAGCCTTCGCGAACTCGCTGTCCGCGTCGATGGCACTCGCCCATTCGAGGTTGTTGAGCACCTCCCCCGCAGCGACGGACTTGATGGCGGCGATCAGCGTTGTCGTTGGCGCCGACTTCGGGATGACGCCTGCCGCACCCGCGGCGAGCGCCTCGCGCACGCTGGCCACCTGGTCGGCGATGCTGTGCACGAGCACCCCCGCGCCGGTGGCCTGCACCTGCTTCACGTTCTCGGTGATGCTGGAGCCGTCGCCGAGGGAGAGGTCGAGCACGACCACGTCGCATCCCGAGTCGGGCAGCGCATCGAGAACGACACCCACAGCCGCACCGCTGGCGACGACCTCGTAGCCGGCGTCGCGACAAGCGGCCTGAAGCCCGAGACGTACGGACTCATGGTCGTCGACGATCCCCACCCGCACCATGGACTCAGCTTATTGGTACGCCCGTTGCGCCATTGGTTCGCCCGTCGCCGCCGGACGTATCGCAGTCAGTCGTCCCGTACCAGCGATGCGACCATCTCGACGTGGTGGGTGTTGGGGAAGAGGTCGAACGCGCGCGCCTTCGTCATGGCGTAGCCGCGATCGCGGAACCATCGTAGGTCGCGTGCGAACGCCACCGGATCGCAGGCCACATAGACGAGTTGCGCGGGAGCGAGCCCGGCAATGAGGTCGACGGCTTCGCGGCCCGCTCCGCTCCGTGGTGGATCGAGCACGACTGTCGCGTCGCGCAGGCGCGACCGCTCGCCCTCTGTGGAGCGCGTCGTCAGGTCGCGCAAATAGTGCTCGACCTTGGCCGTGACGGTCTGCGCGCCGAGCCAGTCTGCGAGGTTCGCTGCGGCGTGATCCGTGGTGTCTTCGTCGGACTCGACACTCGTGATGCGCGTGGTCGGGCCGAAGCGATCGCCGATGGCCGCCGCGAGCAGACCGACACCTCCGTAAAGGTCGAGGTTG
>DASZMW010000040.1:0-3911 GCA_035551735.1 Humibacter sp.
ACGGTGGCGTCGGGAGTCGTCGTGACCGGGTTGCTGACCATGCCGGACTCGCTGCGCTTCACCTTGTCGACCATGACCGCCTGGTCCTCGATCGAGAGGTTGCGGTGCAGAACGCCCAGACCGCCCTGGCGGGCCATGGCGATGGCCATGCGCGCCTCAGTGACGGTGTCCATGGCGCTGGAGAGCAGCGGCGACGCCACGGTAATGCGCCTGGAGAGGCGCGAGGACGTATCGGCCTCGCTCGGAATCACGTCGGTATGCGCCGGAAGCAGCATCACGTCGTCGTAGGTCAATCCCATGAAGCCGAACGGGTCCGCCTGGTCCATCTCTCCCCTGTCTACGCCGGCACAGGAACGAAAGAGATCGTCGAACGCGCCTGCCGTGCGAATCGTGGTGGTGCTGCTGCCGTCACCCTCGGCGTCGGAGCGGGGACCGTGGTGCAATCCCCCTGCACCAGCGCTTTCGGATGATCCATGTTAACGCCCGTGACCTTGCCAGAATTCCGGATGCCCGCAGCGGGCATCCTGCACCCGTCGCGACGACCCGCGCGACGAACTCACGCGGGGACGGGAGCCGCCGCCCCTGGCTGCGGAGTGAGCGCCGCCGCGACCTTCCTGGCTGTGGAGCGGATACGCCTCCCCGCCTTCTTGAACCAGTCGTCGTCGTCCTTGTCGCGGTTCAGGATAAGGCTCAGGATGCGCATCGCGGTGATCGCCAACCAGAGCGCCGCGAATACCGTGTCGCCGTTCACCACATCGATCACGGCCAGCACGGTCGCGAGCACCGCGACCGTCAGGGCGAAGAGCACGTAACGGGTGCGCCACACGTAGCGTTCATGCGACCCACGCACGGCTCGCCGGTACGTGGTGAGCGCGACGGTCTCCGCGATGTTCGCGACGAGCACCGCGCACAGCACCACCAGCTCGGCGAAGGGCATGACTCCACTATGCGCCGCTGAGCCGACGAACGCGCCTGGGAGTACGCCGACGAGAGTGTGGGCGCCGCCTATTCGGGCAGTACGTCGTCGGACACGGCGTCGGTGGCATCCGTCAGTTCACGGCCTGCTGCACGATCGCGCCGAACGGCGAGCACCATGTCCACCGTCAAGACGATCAACGCGACCCACACCAGCGCGAAGCCGAACCAGCGCTCCAGCGGCATTTGCTCGTGCAGCAGCACGACGCCCACCAGAAACTGCAGCACAGGGGCGAAATACTGGATGAACCCCATCACGACCAGCGGCAGCCGCCTCGACGCGGCGGCGAACAGCAGCAGCGGAACGGCGGTGATGATCCCCACCCCGATCGTCAACACCGTGTGCCACACGCTCACGTGTCCGAACGTGAGGCCGACCGTTGCGCCGACGACGATCAGCTGCACGATGGCCACCGGGGTGAGCCAGGCGGTCTCGAGGGTGAGGCCGGTGAGGGCATCCACGTCGCGGCCGACCTGCTTCTTGACGAGGCCGTAGAACCCGAACGAGAAGGCGAGCACGAGCGCGATCCACGGCAACTCCCCGTAACCGACAGTGAGCACCACGACGGCGACGACCGAGATGCCGATCGCGATCCACTGGGTGATGCGAAGACGCTCGCGCAGCACGATGACACCGATGAGCACGGTGACGATCGGGTTGATGAAGTAGCCGAGGGATGCCTCGACCACCTCGTTCGACGTCGCCGCGAACACGTAGGTCTGCCAGTTCACATAGATCAGTGCACCGGCCAATCCCATGATGAGCACGATGCGGGGCCGCTTCAGGATGGCCGCGAACGCACGCCAGGCACGCGTCACCACGATGGCGACCGCGCAGAACGCCAGCGAGAAGATCACCCGCCATGCGACGATCTCGAACGGTCCGGATGGCGCAAGCGCGATGAAGTAGACCGGCAGAAAGCCCCAGAGCACATACGACGCGACGGCGTAGGCCATGCCGCGCGTGCTGAGGCGTTCGGTGGGAGATGAGGCGGGAACGCCAGGGCGCTGCGCAGGAGTGGACACCCGATTCATCGTATTCGTACCCTCCGCCGGTCCTGTTCGTCTCCCCGCCGACCGACGAAGGGGTCCGGATGCACAGGCATCCGGACCCCTTCACGCAGCGTTGACGCTGCGTACGTTAGCGAGCGTCAGCGCTCGATGACCGCCAGCACGTCGCGGGCCGACAGCACGAGCAGCTCGTCGCCGCCGAACTTGACCTCGGTGCCGCCGTACTTCGAGTAGAGCACCTTGTCGCCGACGTTCACGTCGAGCGGAACGCGGTTGCCGTTGTCGTCGATGCGACCGGGTCCGACGGCGACGACCTCGCCCTCCTGCGGCTTCTCCTTGGCGGTGTCCGGAATGACCAGACCCGACGCCGTGGTCTGCTCAGCCTCGACCTGCTTGATAACGATGCGATCCTCGAGCGGCTTGATGGAGACCGACACGGTTGACCTCTTTCTGTACTTTGTACTGAAGACGTAGTTAGCACACTGACAGTGAGAGTGCTAATGAGAGTGTAGGCGCACGGCTGGCACTCGTGCAACGTGAGTGCAACCTTCGTTCGCTTCGGCTGTCCGTGATCCGCCGCGCCCAGGGCCGCCGCGATAGGTTGGCGCAGTGGAACGCACGGAGCTCGTCGAGTTGCTGAGCCCCGAGGGGCTCGGCCTGCTGGATTCCCTCCCGCCTTACGAGAGTTCGGCCGACGTGGTGCGCACGGTGAGCGCGTTGCGCAAGCAGGGGCATCCGCCGGGCCTCGTCGCCGCAGTGCTCACCCAGTCCAAACTCCGCGCGAAGGCCGCTGCGAAGTTCGGACCCTTCGCCTCCCGCATGCTGTTCACCGAGGCCGGGCTCGAGCAGGCGACCCGGCTCTCGGTCGCGGCACGCCACGCTGCGCGTTTCGCACAAGCCGGCCTCACCAGGGTCGCCGACCTCGGCTGCGGCATCGGCGGAGACGCGATGGCGATGTCCGCGCTCGATCTGCAGGTCACTGCGGTCGACGTCGACGAGGTCACCGCGGCGATCGCCAGTTACAACCTCGCCCCGTTTCCCGGCGCGACCGTGCTGAACACCAGGGCGGAAGATGTCGATCTCACCAAGCAGGATGCCGCCTACCTCGACCCGGCACGCCGAACCTCCGGACACTCCGGTACGCGTCGGCTGGCGAATGCCGCCGACTGGTCCCCGAACCTCGACTTCGTGTTCGGCCTCGCGGAGCGGCTGCCCATCGGCGTCAAACTCGGTCCAGGCATCGACCGCTCGCTGCTTCCCGACGACGCCGAGGCGCAGTGGATCTCGGTGGACGGCCAGGTGGTCGAGGTCGGAGTCTGGACGGGCGCACTCGCACGTGAGGGCATCCGCCGGGCCGCGCTCGTGCTCCGTGCCGACGGCGGCGCAGAGCTGACCGGAGCCGCCGACGCGGACGACGAGCCAGCCGGAGACCTCGGCGAATTCCTCTACGAACCCGACGGCGCCGTCATCCGCGCCCGACTGATCGGCGAGGTGGCCAGAGGGCTGAAGGCGCACATGCTGCGCCACGACATCGCCTATCTCACGGCAGATGCACTGACCCCGACACCATTCGCCACGGCATTCCGGGTGCTCGAAGAGCTGCCCTACAAGGAGTCAGATTTGCGCACGGCCCTGGCCAAGCGCGGCATCGGAAAGCTCGAGATCAAGAAGCGCGGAGCGGATGTCGACCCCGCGGCCCTGCGCACCCGCCTGAAACTCAAGGGCGACCGAACGGCGACACTCGTGCTCACCCGCATCGGAGCACGGCACGCGGCTCTGCTCGTCGAGCGCTGCTGAGCAGGGGCGAACAAGGCATACGAACGACACGAAGGGCCGCACCGGAATTCCGGTGCCGCCCTTCGTGTCATTGCTCGATGGATCGGTGCGCGACCGATCAGTAGCCGTAGTCCAGGCTCGCCGAAGCG
>DASZMW010000041.1:0-2710 GCA_035551735.1 Humibacter sp.
TGAGTGTGGAGACTCCTTGCGCGCGCGTGGCAGCCACGGAGAGCGCCATCAGCACCCTGTGGTCGTTGAACGACGACATGCTCGCCCCGTGCAGCCCCTTCACGCCTGTCACGCGCAGTTCGTCCGGGGACTGCTCGACACGGCCGCCCATACGGTTCAGCTGGAGCATCGCGGCGACTCGGTCGGATTCCTTCAGCCGGATGTGCCGCACGTTGTGGAACCTCGACGTACCGTTCGCGAAAGTCGCAAGCGTGGCGAGCGCGGGGAGCAGATCCGGAATCGGTCCGCAGTCGACGTCGATGGGTTTCAGGTCAAGCCCGTCGTGCGCGATTCGAACGAATCCCGTCTCAGGGTCGCTCACCATCGGAACACCCATGCGAGTCGCCAAATCGAGGAATTCGGCCTCGGGGTGGTCGGTGTCCTCCGCCTTCGTGGCAGAGAGCCCCCGCAGAAGTACGTCCCCCGGATGGATCGCCGCCGCCACGATGCCGAAGGCCGCAGAGCCGATGTCGGGCGGCACCCGGTAGTCGGCCGGACGAGCCTGCTGCCCGGCGGGCACACGATAGGTGAGCCAGTCATCCGAGACCTCCACGCGGAGGCCGAACTCGCGCATCATGCGCACGGTGAGTTCGACGTAGGGCTGCTCGTTCAGCGCACCGCCCGTCACGTGGATGGTCGTGTCACTCTCAGCGAACGGTGCGAGGAGCAGCAGACCACTGAGCCACTGCGACAGTGTTCCGGCAATGGAGACGTCGCCGCCACGAGGCCGCCGGGGCTGCACCGTGATCGGCGGACAGTCATCCGTGCTCGTCAGGTCTACGCCCATCTGCTGCAGCGAATCCAGTAATGCCTTGATCGGCCGGCGGCGGAAGTACTTCATTCCGGTGAGCACGATCGGTTTGTCGGCGAGCGCGGCCAGCCCGACCATGAAGTACAGGGTCGTGCCGCTCGAGCCCACGTTCAGAACGCCGTCCGGACCGCTCGATCCGCGCTCGACAACCTTCGACGTGCGGTAGCGACCGCCCTGCACCACATACGAATCGCCGTCCGAGGTGATTCGGGTTCCGAGCGCCCGCAGCGCACTCACCGTCCACTCGATCTGACGCGTCGACGACAGTCCGGAGATGACGCTGGTGCCCTCGGCGAGAGAGGCGAGCACGAGGGCGCGGTGCGCATGGTATTTCGAGACCGGAATATCCAATTCACCGGACAGTCCTGCATCGGTTCCATCAACGATCAGTCGCATAGTCTCCTTCGTCCGCTCCGCCGAAGACCGCAACCTGTACGCTCACGCCCGCATGGACGTACTGACGGCCCCCAGGCTCCTGTGCCTTTCCCATGGCGGTCGATAGGCTAGCGACCGGGACTCGAACTCGTGGCGAGCGACACTCGATCGACGTCCGGAGAGCGGCGCATGCGTATCGATTTCGCGACATCCGAACGATCGACTGTGGGCATCGAGTGGGAGATCGCCCTCGTCGACCGCGATACGGGCGACCTGGTGCAAATCGCCGACGACGTGCTGAAGTCGGCGGGTCCTGGCGACGGCAGCGAGCATCCGCAGATCACGCACGAGTTGCTGCTGAACACCATCGAGCTGGTCAGCAAGGTGCATCGCACCGTTCCGGATGCCGTCGCCGATCTGGCGGCGCTCATCGAGCATGTCAGGGAGACCACCGACCGGCTCGGGGTGGAGCTGATGTGCGCGGGCACGCATCCGTTCGCGCAGTGGTTCGACCAACGAGCAACACCGTCGGAGCGCTACGACCATCTGCTCGAGCGCACCCAATGGTGGGGCCGCCAGATGCTCATCTGGGGCGTGCATGTGCACGTGGGCATCGAGCGCCGCGACAAGGTCCTCCCGATCGTGAACGGGCTGCTCACGTACTATCCACACCTTCAGGCGCTGAGCGCGTCCAGCCCGTTCTGGGGCGGCACCGCCACCGGGTACGCGTCCAACAGGGCGCTGATGTTCCAGCAGCTTCCGACTGCTGGCCTGCCGTGGCAGTTCGAGACCTGGCGCGACTACGAGCGCTATGTCGCCGATCTCATCGCCACGGAGGTGATCAGGGACTACAGCGAGGTGCGTTGGGACATCCGGCCATCGCCTCGCTGGGGCACGGTGGAGATGCGGGCCTGCGACGGCGTGTCGACAACGACCGAGCTCGGGGCTCTTGCCGCCGTCATCCATTGCCTCGTCGAGCGGATGTCTGCCCAGCTCGACCGCGGCGAGCAACCGATGGTGCTGCAACCCTGGTTCGTGCGCGAGAACAAGTGGCGGGCGGCGAGGTACGGCATCGACGCCGACATCATCCTCGACCCGGGAGGCGCGCAAGGGCGGGTGGCCGACGGCATCCGCGCCCTCGTGGACGAACTCGCGCCGACCGCCGAACGGCTCGGCTGCGAGCGCGAGCTCGCCGACGTGGAGATGATCATCGCGGGGGGCGTGAGCTACCAGCGCCAGTTGGCCGTAGCTGAGGCGAACGGCGGCAGTCTGCCCGCCGTGGTCTCGTCGCTCACGCGCGAACTACGCAGCGGACTCGGCTGACTATCGACGACACGAGTTGCCGGCGACACGAGTTGCCGAGGGCTGGAGTTGCCGACGACACCGACCTGCAGGCTCAGCCCCTGCCGAACAGCTTCTGCACCGCGGCGAGGTCTTCTCCGCCTTCGGCCTTCTGACCGCCCAGACCGAACCCGCTGCCGTCTG
>DASZMW010000042.1:0-3412 GCA_035551735.1 Humibacter sp.
CTCTCAGCCGAGGCGGGCGCGACGCAGAAGCTGGGCGTTCACCGCCACGACGATGGTCGACACGCTCATCAGTACTGCGCCCAGGGCGGGTGACACGACGACGCCCAACGGCTCGAGCACCCCGGCGGCCAGCGGGATCGCGACGATGTTGTACCCGGCCGCCCACCACAGGTTCTGCGTCATCTTGCGGTACGTGCGCGCCGAGAGCGCGATCGTCATGGGCACGCCTCGCGGGTCGCTGGAGGCGAGCACGATCCCTGCCGACTCGATCGCGACGTCCGTGCCTGCACCGATCGCCACACCCACGTCGGCCTGAGCCAGCGCGGGCGCGTCGTTCACGCCGTCGCCCACCATCATCACCTGTGAGCCGTCGGCTTGCAGTGCGGACACCGCCACCGCCTTCTGATCCGGCAGCACCTCGGCGATCACCTCGTCGATGCCGAGCCCGGTCGCCACAGCGTCGGCCACGGCCTTCGAGTCACCGGTCAGCATGGCGACGCGCACTCCACGACGGCGCAGGGCTGCGACCGCATCCTTCGACTCCTCGCGCACCACGTCGGCGACCGCGATCGCGCCCACCACGCGGTCGGATCCCGAAGCATCCGAGAGCACGAAGACCACGGTTTCGCCGGCCGCCTGGGCGCGCTCGGCTGCGTCGGCCAACCGCGGCTCAAGCGCCAGTCCACGCTCGGCGACCACTCTGTGCGAGCCCACCGTGATCGTGGCCCCCGCGACGGTTCCGACCACTCCCCTGCCAGCCCGCGCAGTGAAGCCATCTGCGTTCTCGAATCGGATGCCCCGCTCGCGTGCGGACGCCACGATCGCCCGGCCGATCGGATGCTCCGCCTCCGCCTCGATCGCCGCGGCCAGCGCGAGCACCTGCTCGTCGTTCTCGCCGTTCGCCGCCACGACGGCAGCGACACCCTGCCGGCCCTGCGTCAGCGTGCCGGTCTTGTCGAACAACACGACGTCGATGCGGCGCGCATCTTCCAGCGCGGCCCGGCTGCGCACCAGGATGCCGTTCTTCGCTCCGAGCGACGTGGCGATCTGCGCCACCAGCGGAATCGCCAGGCCCAGTGCGTGTGGGCAGGCGATGATCAGCACGGTCACGACGCGCTCCAGCACGAATCCGGGATCACCCGGTTTTATGAAGAGCCACACGATGAGTGTCACGGCCGCAGCGGCGATGGCCGCGTAGAACAGCCATCCGGCGGCGCGGTCCGCCAGCAGCTGCGCCCCCGACTTGCTCGCCTGCGCCTGGGCTACGAGGCGCATGATGCCGGCCAGAGCGGTGTCATCCCGCTCCTTGGTCACCTCGACGGTGAGCGAGCCGGAGCCGTTGACGCTTCCCGCGACCACGGATGCCGCCGCCTCCTTGGCGACGACGGCGGACTCCCCGGTGAGCAGAGACTCGTCGACGTCGCTTCGTCCCGACACGACCAGGCCGTCGGCGGGAATCGCGGCCCCCGGCCGAACCAGCACGCGATCGCCGACCGAGAGCTCCGCCGTCGGCACCTGCCGGGTGCCATCGCCTGTCACGAGATCGGCAGTATCGGGCAGCAGCGACGCCAGCTCTCCGAGAGCGTTCTGTGCACCCATCACGGCGGACATCTCGATCCAGTGGCCGAGCAGCATGATCGTGATCAGGGTGGCGAGCTCCCACCAGAAGTCCATGCCGGCCAGCCCGAGCGTGACGGCGAAGCTGTAGCCGAGCGCCACGACGATGGCCAGCGAGATGAGGGTCATCATGCCGGGCTGCTTCGACCGCAGCTCGGCGATGCCGCCCTTCAGGAACACGAGTCCGCCGTAGAGGAACACGACGATGCCGAAGACGGCCGGAATGTATTGGCTGCCTGGGAACCTCGGCCCGCTCAGGCCCAGGATGTCCTGCAGCCCGGTCGAGAAGACCATCGTGGGCACGGTCAGCGCAAGTGACCACCAGAACTTCGCCCGGAACTGCGCCGGGTCATGAGCGCTGTGGTCATGAGCGCCGTGATCATGCGTGCCGTGATCGTGAGCTGCATTGTCATGCGCAGCGTGGTTGTGGCCTGCGTGCGCGTGCTCGGTGCTGCTGTCGGTGTGCGTATCCATCGTGATCATAATACCCCCTGGGGGTATCAACGACTGAATCTGATCGGTATTCCCGGTCCAGAATGGAGTCATGAAACTCACCAAGCTCGAGCACGCGGCGCTCATCCTCGAAGACGACGGCAAGAAGCTCTTCGTCGACCCCGGCTCGTTCACCACCCCGATCACCGACGCGACCGGCACTGTCGCCATCGTGATCACACACGAGCATGCCGATCACTGGACGCCCCAGCAGCTGGAGCGCATTCTCGAGGACAGCCCCGAAGCGGTCATCTACGGTCCGGAGGGCGTGGCGAAAGCCGCGACCGACTTCGACGTGACCGTCGTGCACCCCGGTGACGCGATCGAAGCCGGCCCGTTCAGCCTGCGGTTCTTCGGAGGCAAGCACGCGGTGATCCACTCGTCGATCCCGATCGTCGACAACGTCGGCGTCATCGTCAACGACTCGCTCGTCTACCCGGGCGACTCCTTCGCCGCACCCGACCTCGCCGACATCGACGTGCTCGCCGTGCCGTCCTCGGCACCCTGGCTGAAGGCATCGGAGTTCATCGACTACGTGCTCGGCCTGAAGCCGAGGCACGCATTCTCGACCCACGAGATGGTCAGCTCCGTGGTCGGCAAGCAGATGGCGGATGGCCGCATCCAGTGGGCGACGGAACAGGGCGGCGGCACGTTCCTCCCACTGCAGCCCGGCGACTCCTACGACATCTGAACCAGCAGCCCTGAGCGAAGCGAAGCGCGAAGAACACCTCAGCTCCCTGAGCGAAGCGCGGAGTCGAAGGGCCGGCAACCCAGACCCTTCGACTCGCTCTGCTCGCTCAGGGAACTGGGGATCAGTACCTCAGGCCGTGACCGAACCTGAACGTCGGGTTCTCGGTGTCGAACGCTACGTCGGAGCGGCTGGCGAGCACGGCATCCATCGACCGTGGCAGGTCGAAGGGCAGTGAGCCCTGCGGCCCACGGTCGCCGAACAGTACGGGGAGCACGGCGTCGTCGCTCGCACCGTAGTCGGCGAGAATCGCGGCCGCCGGCTCCTCGAGGCCTCCCAGCACCGCCGGACGGTCCAGATAGATGTCGATCACTGTAGGCACGGCGTTCGCGATCGCGGTGAGTCGGTCGTGCTCCTGGGCGGGGAACTCCAGCGACCCGGAATGGAACAGGTCGGCGAACCCGCCCTTTCCGGCGTCGTACGGGGCCTTCACGCGCAGGATCGCGGCATCCGCTTCCTCCGGCGTCTCGACCACGGTGGCGTATGCCCCGAGCTTCGCGGGATCGACGCCCTCCGCATACACACGGATGTCTCTGGCCAGCGGCAGCATCGCGT
>DASZMW010000043.1:0-4827 GCA_035551735.1 Humibacter sp.
GACCGCGTGCAGGCGGTCATCCTCGCCTACGACGCGGGGCTGGTGGAGCCCGCGTCCTGAGGGTGTACCGCGGTACGGGTGCTGAATGGCTCCGCGCGGTGATTCGGGCGGTGGCACCTGATTCATACGTTCTCCTCGGCGGTCCGAACGGGCCGCACCTGAGGAGAGTGCATCGTGACCGTCATCACACGATCGGCCGTAAAGCAGGCGAAGCCCCACAGCCCACAGGGTCGATCCGTCAGGCGGGACACCGCGGTTGACGTGGCCAGAGCCTGGTGCCTGACCGTCGTCGTCGTGCTCCACGCACTCATGGTCGGCGTGACTGTCGGCGTCGACGGGCCGGTCCTCGAGAACGCTCTCGAGAGTTGGCCGGGGCTCGCACCGTTCACCTGGCTGGCGCAGATCATGCCGCTCTTCTTCGTGCTCGGCGGGTTCTCCGCCTTCACGCAGTGGTCGAGGCTGAGCGCGCGAGGGATGTCCGCCTCCGGCTACGTCGGCATCCGGATGCGTCGCCTGCTCGGTCCGTCCGTCATCGCGATCGCCGCGATGGTGGTGACGCTCGCGGCGCTGTCGACGTTCGGCATGCCGCAGGACCTAGTCGCGGTTGCCGGGTTCCGGCTCAGCCAGCCGCTCTGGTTCCTCGGCGTCTACGCGGGCGCCACGGCGCTCGTGCCCGCGTTGTTCTGCGCGCATCGCCGTGCGCCCGTTCGCACCCTCGCCGTTCTGGTCGCCCTTGCCGCCGGGGTCGACGTGCTTCGCGCGGCGACGGGGCTGACCGGGATCGGCTACCTGAACCTCGCGTTCGTGTGGCTGCTCGTGCAGCAACTCGGATTCTGGCTCGCCGATAACAGGCTTCCCCGGCCGCGTGCTGCAGTTGCGGCCATCGCCGTCGCCGCGTACGGACTGCTCGCCGTGCTGTGTGCGACCGGGGTGTTCTCGTTCGACCTGCTCGCCGACCTCAACCCTCCGTCGTGCGCTCTCGTGCTGCTCGGCGTCGGTCAGCTGGCGCTGTTCGAGTTGTGCAGGCCTGCCTTGCGCAGGATGCACGGGCTGCGCTCGGTGGGCATCGTCGCCACCGCGATCAACCTTCGCGCCATGACCATCTACCTCTGGCACATGCTGATGCTCGTGCTGGCCGCCGGCACGTTGCTTCTCGTCGGTGCGCGCCTGCCGCATCCGTTGAGCTCCGAGTGGTGGGCGTCTCGCCCGTTGTGGCTCGCCTGCGTCGTCGCAGTCGTGACGCTCGTGGCGTGGGGTGCAGGACGGTGGGAGATCGCCCGTGCCGGAGTGAAGTGTGCGTGGGAGACGGGGCGGGTGGCGGCATCCGTCTCGCCTGTGCTTGCGATGGCCGGAGTTGTCGTCTTGTTGGCGACGGGGTTCACGATTGCCGGCGGCGTCGTGGGGCTCGTCTGCGTGGCGGGCGCGCTGGCGCTGGCGTCCAGGAACGGCGGTAGGGATCTCGATACGCGTCACCTTCGGCGGCGCTACTCGATCAGCGGAGACTTGATCAGCGGAGACTCGATCAGCGAGGGCGAGCGGTGGGTGCGGTGAGCGTCGGCATCAGTTCGTCGAGGAGCTCGATTGTGTTCTGCCATCCGGTGACGGCCCGGGTGGGAACGCCCATCGCCAGCACCGGGTAGTCGTTGCCCTCCGGGTCGAGGCGGTCGCCGATGAAGAGCATCTCGGCGAGGCGGATGCCCGTGAGCTCGGAGAGCTTGCCCATGCCGTACGCCTTGTCGATGCCGCGCCGAGTGATGTCGACGGAGGTCGAACCGCCTGAGCGCACCTCGAGGTCGGGGAGCAACTCCTGCACGGCGCCGCGGAGTGTGTTCTTCTTCTCGCCGCTCGGATCCCAGGCGACCTTCGCAGTAACCGGCGCGGCTTGGCCGAGCGCCGAGAACGTGATCTGCGATCCCCGGTCCTCGAGGATCGGTCCCCAGGTCTCGGTCTCCCAGTACCCGAGACGGCGGGCCTCGGTCTCGACGGCGGCCAACGCCCTGGTCTTCTCGTCGTCCCCGAGATCCTGCGAGTAGATGCGCGTCCACGCGCCGTCGGTGAAACGGAAGTACTGCGTGCCGCACGTCGGCATCAGATGCAGGCGTTCGAGTGCCTGCGGCGTGGCATCCGTCAGCCGCTCGACGACCTGGGTCGAGAACTGGGCGAATTGGCCGCCGGAGATGATGCACACCGGCACAACGTCGAGCAACGCGATGATGCGTTGCGCCATCGCGGCGTCGAGAGGCGACTTGGACGCCGCGAGCGTGTCGTCGAGGTCGAACGCGACAAGGCGCGGGGGAGTGGTCATCGTGATCCTTTATCCGGGGTCGACGGACGATATCAAATGCGGCTCACAACTCAGCGTGGAGCTTCCACACCATCTCGGCGGAGCTTCGCCAGCTGAACGCCGCCGCGCGGTCCATGCCGGCGAAGCGCAGACGTTCGCGTCGGCCTGCATCGCTCAGCACTTCGACGATGGCGCGGCCGAGGCGGGTCGGGTAGCCGTCGGCATTTTCGCGGGCGACGGTGACGCCGGCACCGAAAGCGACCTCGAGCACGGCGGGGTCGTCGGAGTGCACGACGGGAGTGCCGAATCGCATCGCCTCGATCACGGGCAGACCGAATCCGGATGCGAGGTTCGGGTAAACGAACACCTCCGCCTTCGCCAGCACGACCGCCAGGTCTGCGTCGCCCAGCGTGCCCAGCGTGCGCACCCGGCCCTCGGGAAGGCCGGCCTCCATCGCAACAGTGCTGACGCGTTCGCCGCGGAACTCCTCGGGACCGACCACGAGCAGCGGGATGCCCGCGAGAGCCGGATCCTTCATCGCCGCCACGAGCTGACGCAGACCCTTGCGCGGATCGAGGCTCGAGACCGTCGCGATGTAGCGCTCGGGCAGCCTGAGGGCGGCCGCACGGGCATCCGTGTCGCTCGGCAGCCGCAGGGTGTCGGACGGCGCACCACCGATGACGCGAATGCGATCACCCAGCTTCGCCACCTCGGCGAGTTGCTCGGCGACGGCGTGCGTCGGCACGACGATGGCGTCCGCGAACTTGCGCGCCCGCTTCACCATGGACTTCTGCCATGCCGCCTCCACGACGCCGACTGAGTCCGGCGCGGTCCACGCGGATGCGTCGTGGATCGTGACCGTCGTCTGGTCGCGGCCCTCGGAGGAGTCGTGCTTGAACAGCGGAGCCAGCAGGCTCGGTGCGTGGATGAGTCCGCCTCCCAGCGGAAGCTTCACGCCCATCTGCCACGCCAGCGCGAGTTCGCGCGATCCGACTGGAAGCGCATGTACGCCGGCCAAGTCGGGAAGCAGCTGCTGCAGCAGCCGCCGATCGGTGTCGTTGTGCGCAGCGATCACGCCCTCCACGACACAGCCCTTGGGAGCTGTGGCGATGAGCTGTTTGGTCAGCTCGAGGCTGTACCGCGATACGCCGTCCGGCACATCGGTGAGCACATCGTCAACGATCACCCTCAGGGTTGTCATCGAACACCTCTCGATCGAACGCGTCGGCCAGAGCGTCACGCCAGTCTCGCATCTCGGCGAGCCCCACTGCCTGCCAGACAGCATGGCCGAGCACAGAATAGGCGGGTCGGGCGGCCGGACGCACGAAACTCTCGCTCGTCGTCGGCCGCACGCGGTCCGGGTCGAGTCCAGCGAAGTCGAAAACGGCCCTGGCGAGCCCGAACCAGGTGGTCTCGCCGCTTGCCGTGCCGTGATAGACACCTGCGGGCGCGTCGGAGTCGACGAGAGACACCAGCTGCTCGGCGAGGTCAGCCGTCCACGTCGGCTGTCCCCGTTGGTCGTCGACGACCGTGACAGTCTCGTGCGACTGCGCGAGCCGCAGCATGGTCTTCGCGAAGTTGGGTCCGTGCGCGCCGTACAGCCACGCGGTGCGCACGATGAACGTGCCATCCGGATGCGAAGCCAGCGCCAGTTCCTCGCCGGCCGCCTTCGTGCGTCCATAGGCGTTGAGGGGGTCGCGCGGAGCATCCTCCCGGTAAGGCGTCGTCGCGTCGCCCTGGAAGACGTAGTCCGTCGAGATCGTCACCAGCTTCGCGCCTGCCTCGCGCGCCGTGATCGCCAGGTTCTCGGTGCCGAGAGCGTTGACCGCGTAGGCGAGGTCTTCGTGCGTCTCGGCGTCGTCCACCTTCGTGTAGGCGGAGGCGTTCAGCACGACGTCGTGGCCCGCGACGGCATCCAGCACGGCTGCTCTGTCGGTGACGTCGAGCTCGGCCCTCGACAGCGCGGTCACGTCGCGACCGGCGAGGGCGCGCCGAAGGTCACGGCCGAGCATGCCGGATGCCCCGGTGACGAGATACCGCACCATCACTGACCCTGCGCCTTGTAGCGGTCCTCGGTCGCGGCCTTCTGCGGCCCCCACCAGTCCTCGTGGTCCTTGTACCACTGGATGGTCGCGGCGAGCCCGGCGGCGAAGTCGCCATAGCGCGGGCTCCAGCCCAGCTCGGCGCGAAGTTTGGTGGAGTCGATCGCGTAGCGCAGGTCGTGGCCGGGGCGGTCGGTGACCAGGTCGTAGGCATCCGCCGGCCGCCCGAGCTCCGTGAGGATGAGCTCGACGACCTGCTTGTTGTTCTTCTCGCCGTCGGCGCCGATCAGGTAGGTCTCACCGATGCGGCCCTTCTCGAGAATGGTCAGCACAGCCGAGGAGTGGTCGTCGGCGTGGATCCAGTCGCGTACGTTCTCGCCTGTGCCGTACAGCTTGGGGCGCTCGCCGCGTAGCACGTTCGTGATCTGGCGGGGGATGAACTTCTCGACGTGCTGGTAGGGCCCGTAGTTGTTGGAGCAGTTCGAGATGGTGGCCTTGACG
>DASZMW010000044.1:0-13742 GCA_035551735.1 Humibacter sp.
CGTTTACCGGATATATCTCTTCTCAGATGCAGCGGAGGGCGTGGGATTCGAACCCACGAGACATTTCTGCCCACTGGTTTTCAAGACCAGCTCCATCGGCCGCTCGGACAGCCCTCCAGCCGCCGATTCTACGGCGCGATGGAGCTGAACGCGAAGCCGCGGTACGTGCAGCACGCCTCGAAGGGAGACCCTTCGACTCGCTTTGCTCGCTCAGGGGACCGCACAGGTAGGGACGCTCGCTCAGGGGACTGAAGGAGTTGGGTGCCGCTCACCCGGTCGGCGTGCCGAGCCCATTCCGCTCGAGCGAAGAACGCAACAGAGCCAACACGGATGCTGCAGCACTGATCTGCTCGCGGGTCACCGCGTCGCCCAGAATCTCGGCGAGGCGCGTCTGAAACGTCGCATCGGCTGCATCGATGGCGGCGCGACCGTCACCGGTGAGGGCGAGGATCGTCGATCGACGATCGCCGGGGTTCGGAACGCGGGTCAGCCATCCGCGGCCCTCGAGCCTGTCGACTGCCTTGCTGACCGCACCGACTCCGATGGCGAACTCCGCGGCGATGTCGGCGGCACGCGGGAGCTCGTGGTCGCGCACGTAGAGCAGGAATTCGTATTGCGAGGTCACCATGCCGTGCGATGCGCGCAGCTCGTCGTTGAACTGGTTGTACAGGCGAGTCTCGCACCTGACGAGGTCGGCGAAGAACGCCACGTTCACGGATGCCGCATCGTGCGATTTCGTTGCCACGGCATTTAGTGTACGTTATTGCCATGGCATCTATTGCCTGAGCAACTACCTCATCACTCGCAAGGGAGACGCTCATGTCTCAAGAACAACGTCAGACACTCGATGCGAAGCTCCGCAGCTTCCGGCCACTCTTTGGTCCTCGTTCTGCGGAGGAGGCTCGCGAGTCGATCCAGCAGGCGCGCGACGGCTTCGCGGCCCTGATGAGCACGATGAAGGTGCCAGACGGCATCCGCACCGACGAAGTCGAGCTCGCAGGCATCCGCACGCTGCGCATCGAGCCGACCAGCGCCTCGCGGCCCGGCACGATCCTCTTCTTCCACGGCGGATCGTTCGTCGCCGGCTCACCGGAGACGCAGCTCGGCCTTGCGGCCGACCTCGTCGTGCGCACCGGCTACGCCGCCTATTCGGTGGACTACCGGCTCGCGCCCAAGCATCCGTTTCCGGCGGCCATCGACGACACGACGGCCGCCTACAGCTCCCTGCTGCAGACCGGCCATGACCCGGCAACCATCGCGTTCGCCGGCGATTCGGCGGGCGGTGGCCTCACGATCACCACTTTGATTCGCGCGCGTCAACAGGGCCTTCCGATGCCGGCGGCGGTCGTCGCATTCTCCCCCGGCCTCGACAGCGCTGGCACCGGCGCGAGCTATCGCACCAAGGCCGGCATCGACCCGCTCTTCACCATCGAGAGCTTGCAGCCCAACCGCGATCTCTACCGCGCGGGAGCCGATGCCAACCAGGAATTGCTGTCTCCTGCCACGCACGCCGACCCGACCGGCTTCCCGCCCCTGTTGCTGCAGGTGGGCACGAACGAGATCCTTCTCGACGACTCGACTGTGATGGCCGAGCGTGCCCGAGACGCCGGAGTGGATGTCATCCTCGACGTCACGGCGGACGTGCCGCACGTCTTCCAGACATACACGGGAGAACTCGACGAAGCCGGCCAGGCACTCGATCGTGCTGCGCTGTTCCTCACGCAGCACGTGGCTGTGCCTCGAGATCGTGTTTGAACCGCAGAAAACGCGCGAACTATGGTGCATCGTGCGCAGTTTCTGCAGTTGAAACGCGATCTCGCGTGCCTCAGGGTGCGGCGATCTCCAGCCCCAGCTTCAGCATCCCCGCGAGGCTCTCGAGTTCGGCGTGCACGGCATCCTTCAACTCGGGGTCGAACGGATCGTCCTCGTACACGTGGCGCACGCGGAGCACGGATGCCGGCACATCCGCCTCGGCATCCACCTTGCCCACCAGCCGGTCGCCGTGCAGCACGGGGAGAGCGTAGAAACCGAATCGTCGCTGCGCCGCCGGCTTGTACATGCCGAGTTGGTAGTCGAATTCGAAGAGTTCGCCGAGACGTTTGCGATCGAACACGAGCCGATCGAACGGAGAGAGGATCGCCGTTCGGCCCTCGAAGTCGCGTCCAAGCTGGGCAGGATCCACCCGCCAGGCGCCGCGCACACCCTCGACGACGGCCGGTTCGCCGACGTCGCCGACGTCCATCGGTTCGAGTTGGGTCTGCGTGGTGCGCACCCGCGCCAGACCGAGGGAACGCAGTCTGCGCGCGCGGCGCTCTCGTTCGGCATCCGTCACCGGCACCACCGGGTCGTCCGGGTAGATGCGCTCGGCGAGGTCCCACTGACGTTCGCGGCCAGGACGTCCGGCGACCGCCACATCGCCACGCAGCTCCATGATCTCGAGCGTCATCGCGACGTTGCGGCCGTTGTTCCAGCCCGACGACTGCCATGGCTCGACGCAGGTGTCGGGCAGGTCTCGCGAGATCATCGGGCCGCCGTGCTTCAACCGGTCGAGGATGTCGCGCCGGCACGCCTCGTTCGCCTGGATCCACCGAGCCTGCGAGCGCGTCCACCCCGGCGCATCCGCTCCCGGCCTCGCCTGCATGTCACCCCGATAGAGCGCGACGTCGTGCGCGGCGCGCATCATGCTGCGCAGCTCGACGACCACGTGGGATGCCAGTGCCCGCTGCAGATCCTCCGGCCGGTACAGCCGACCGAGTCGACTCCACAGCACGAGGTCAGCACTCGGCGCGACGGCGGCGGTCGGCTCGTACTGCACGAGCGTGAGCCTGCGCACGGTGTCGAGCAGATCGACCGGGCGGGAGGCATCCAGCAGCTGAGCGCGCACGGCGATGCGGCGCGCCTCCTCGCGGGTGAGGTGGTGGGGTTCGGTCATCCGTTGACGGCATCCTCGACGCCGACGTTGAAGTTGTCGCGGAAGACCGCTTCCGGATCGTAACGACGCTTGATCTCTCGCAGCCGCGCGAGGGTCGCTGGCGGGAACGCCTCCTCCACGATCTCGGCGCCTTGCCGCGACTCGAAGCTCAGGTAGAGGCCGTCGAAGTGCGCGGCGAGATCTGTCCAGTGCTGCTCGAAGCGGTCGCTGCGACCGATCGAGGTGATCGAGAAGTTCGCGGCGCGGTGGGCGTAGGCGGTGGCATCCGATGGGATGTCCGCCACGGCTCCGCCCACCGACCGAATCTGGAACCACGGCGTGGAGCCCGACTGGACGAGGGCGGCACCGGCCGCTGCGACCTCCGCGTCGAGATGCTCGACCAGGCCGGAGCGGAAGTGCGGCTCGCCCTGGCCGTCGTGCGTGGCATCCGAGGCGTTGGCCATCACCACCGCGTAGGGCGCGAGCTGCACCTGTTGCCCGACCAGCGGACCGATCGCGGCGAACGGCTGCAGTCTCTCGAGGATCGTGTCGGCATCACTCGAGTCGACCACGCCGTACAGCTGCCCGATCACGTCGCCGCGCTGCTTGGCGAGAATGAGGAACAGCGTCGTGTCACGCGGCGCGTGCTCCATCGCCTCGCTGAACCGCTGCAGGAACGCTGCAGTGTCGCTCGCGTCGAACGCCAGCTGCGCCCATCCGACCTCGCCGACGGCGTCCACCTCGAATTCGAACGACACGACGATGCCCACGTTCGCGCCCGCGCCGCGCACCGCCCAGAACAGGTCGGGGTTCTCATAGGCGGATGCCCGTGCCACCGTTCCGTCCGCAAGCACCACGTCTGCCGCAACGACGTGGTCGATCGTGAGTCCGTGTTCACGGGCGAGGAAGCCGATGCCGCCCGCGGTGGCGAGACCGCCGACTCCCACGCCACCGTAGTCGCCGCTCGAGAGTGCCCAGCCGTGTTCGCCGAGCGACTGGGCGACATCCATCCACCGTGCGCCGGGGCCGATGCGCACGCGTTTCGTCGCCTCGTCGAGCACCTCGACACCGTCCAGCGCCTTGAGATCGATGACGATGCCGCCGTCGTTCGTGCTGCGTCCGCTGACGCCGTGACCGCCGCTACGGATGCCCAGCACCACGTCATTGCGGCGCGCGAACGCGAGCGCATCCACGACCTCGTCGACCGTGGTCGGCCGCAGCACGAGGCCGGGCGACCCCGCGCGCATGTAGGTGGACCGCACCGTGCGATACGCGAAATCGCCCGGTTCGATCGCGGTGTCGCGCAGCGACTCCGGTACGTCGTCGTAGTCGATGCCCGCGCGCCGCTTGCCGATCGCAGCCGCCGTGCGACCCGCTCCGACCGCCGTGCCGCGCCTGGCACGCTCCGTCTCGACAGCCTCGCGCACGGCCGGCATCGTCTCTTCCGCGAACCGCTGCAGCGCGGCCGGGTCGTCGCCCATCACTATGAACGTGCCGATCCCGTCTTCGAGCGCCATCGTGACAAGTTGGTCGACCTCGCTGTCCTCGCCGAGGTTGAGGAGCCGACGGATCTCGGCCGGGTTCCTGCCGGCATCCGCTGCCGCGTCGTCGATGCGAGCGTTGCCGTCCTGCAGGTCGCCGTCCTTCAAATAGGGCAGCGATGGCAGCCAGCCGTCGCCCTTTCGACCGGTGAGGCGGAGCATCCGCGGCTTGTAGGCGCCGATCCAGATCGGGATGTCGTGCGCCGGCGCCGGCCCGCGCTTGCCGCCCTTGACCGGGTAATACTTACCGCCCGCGAAGTACTCACGGTTACCGGCGTCCCACACGCCGCGGATCACGTCGATCGCCTCGCTGAGCGCGTCGACGGACTGCCCCGGCGTGAGGCGCCGACCGCCCATCGCCTCGATGGCGTCCCAGAAACCTCCGGCGCCGAGACCAAGGTCGAGGCGTCCACCGGAGAGCAGGTCGAGGGATGCCGCCGCCCGCGCCGTCACCGGAGCCGGCCGCAGCGGCAGGTTCAGCACGTTCGGCGCGACATGGATGCTCGTGGTCGCCGCCGCCACGTACGACATCAGCGTCCACGTGTCGAGGAACGCCGGCTGGTACGGATGGTCCTGAAACGTCACCAGGTCGAATCCCAGTTGCTCGCTCAGCTGCGCGAGCTGCACCGGAACCTGCGGGCTCGCGTTGCCTGGCGTGATGAACGTGCCGAAGTGGAGCGGATGGCCGTAGTCCATCGGTCAAGGCTAGGCGTCCTCGCTGGTCCCCGCTGGTCGCCGCTGGTCCCCCGCTGGTCGAGTAGCGCGCGGCAAAGCCGCTCGCGTATCGAGACCCGTCTCACCGCAGCGCACGCGAATCGCGACCCGTCCCACCGTCGCAGACGGGTCTCGATACGTGTCCGCTGCGCGGGCGCTACTCGACCAACGGTGACGCGCGGGCGCTACTCGACCAGCGGGGGACGAACTGTGACGAGCGGGCGCGCTACCAGTCCCCTGCCGGCGCCGCGACGATGGGCACGTCGACCGCGTGCCAGATCGCGCCGTAGTTGTAGTGGCCTCCGGCCCACGGCGAGTCGATGATCGCCTGTGCCGACACTGTGACCGCAGAACTGGCATCCAGCGCGGAGGCGATACCCGAGAAGAGGTCGCGCCGCAACTGCTGCGCCACATAGCTGGCCGCGGTCGTGAGGTTGTCGTAGCTGCCGAGGCCGGCTCCGCCGCCCGAGCCGAGGCCGTTGTTCAGCGGGTTGTTACGCAGCCACCAGCTGTTCGGATCGTTCTCCGAATCCATCCACTGCAGCATCACGGTGAGGTTGTTCGGCGTCACAGGAAACTTGCCGTCCTGCAGAACGAGGGCGGCCCAATCGACGTTGGTGAGTCCGCCGACGGTGATCGCCGGCGTTCCGTCTGGGCGGGTGAAACCGGCCGAGTCGAACTTCAACTGCTCGACGGTCTCGGTCTTCACGTCCGCCGCGACCTTCAGGGTTTGTCGCGCGCCGAGCAGCTGGTTCGAGTACACGGTGCCGCCCTGCAGGGATGCCGCGTTCGCCGGCATCGCCACGATCGCGCTTCCCGCGAGGAACAGCACGGCAGCGCCGGCCGCCGTCATCCGCCCAGGCGAGCGCCACTTTTTGGCTGGGGCGCGGTGAGCGGCCCGCGGCGTGCGCGAGGATGCCTGCGACGCTTCGCGTGCGGCACGGCGTGTTGGGTAAGCGGTCATGCTCTCCGGATGAAGCGGCCGGAATTCGGATCCAGCCGCTTGCGGTTCGAGTACAAGCTTCGAGACTAACAAACCCCCCGACCAGGTGCCAGGCGCACCCCCGCCCCAGCAGCCCATCTGGTCCGCCCGCCGAACCCACCCGGTCCGCACGCACGGCCCACCCGCACGCCCGAGACTTCGGTTTTGCGCTGAGACTTCGCCCCAACACCGGCGTCTCAGCGCAAAACCGAAGCCTCAGCGGGCGGCGGGGTCACGCGGCGGGTGCGCTCGCCGCTCAGCGGGCGGCGGGTGCGGCCACCGCGTTGAGCACGTCGGCCAGGCCGTCGTCGTCTACGGTCCCTGTCACCTCGGTGGCGGCATCCTTCACCTCGTCAGGCGCTTGGCCCATCGCCACCGCGCGACCGCCGACCGAGCGGGCGAGCGCGAACATCTCGAGGTCGTTGCGTCCGTCGCCGACGACGAGCAGCGATTCGCCAGGCGTGTTCGTCCACTGGAGCACCCGTTCCAGCGCCGAGCCTTTGCTCACGCCGTCCGGCGCGATGTCGAGCCATGCCGCCCAGCCGACCGCATACGTCACCTTGCGCAGCCCCATGCGCTCGACGATGTCGAGGAACTCCTCAGCGCTGTGGCTGGGCGAGACGACGACCACACGGCTGACCGGTTCGGTCGCCAGCTCGTCGAACGGCACGGGGTCGGCGTCACCGAGCACCCATCCCGACGAGTCGATGCCCTCGGTGAACCTGCGCGTTCCGTCCGCGAGCTCCACCATGAAACCGCCGTCCGGCAGGTACGGATGCACGGTGGCCAGCACCGCGCTCGCGTCGAAGGTCTCCACGAACGCGCGACGATAACCACCTTCGGCCGTTTCATCACGGGCCATGATCACGGCGCCGTTCGAGCACACCACGTACTTCGGGTGAAGGTCGAAGATGGCCAGCACACCGTGCACGGTTTGCCAGCTGCGGCCGGTGGCGAGGGTCACCTCGTGACCGGCGTCGACCGCGCGAGTGACGGCATCCTGCACAGCTTCGCCCGCGGTCTCGTCTTCGTGCAGCAGCGTTCCGTCGACATCGAGCGCGATGAGAAGCCGATCGGATGCCTGCTCCGGGGCGCTCACGACGCTACCGGCCGCAGCACCTCGAGTCCGCCGAGGTACGGCCGCAGCGGGTCGGGCACGATGACCGATCCGTCGGCCTGCTGGTGAGTCTCGAGCAGGGCGACGAGCCAGCGCGTGGTGGCGAATGTGCCGTTCAGCGTGGCGACCGGCGTGGTCTTGCCGCTTTCGGTGCGGTACCTGGTCTGCAGGCGACGGGCCTGGAAGGTCGTGCAGTTCGAGGTCGACGTGAGCTCTCGATAGCGGCCCTGCGTCGGCACCCAGGCCTCGATGTCGAACTTGCGGGCGGCGCTGGATCCGAGATCGCCGGCGGCCGTGTCGATCACCCGGTATGCGAGTCCGAGCGACTGCAGAATCTCCTCCTGCCAGCCCACCAGTCGCTGGTGTTCGGCCTCCGATTCCTCTGGAAGCGTGTAAACGAACATCTCGAGCTTGTTGAACTGGTGCACACGGATGATGCCCCGCGTGTCCTTGCCGCCGCTGCCCGCCTCGCGCCGATAGCACGTCGACCAGCCTGCGTACCGGAGCGGACCGTTCGTCAGGTCGAGAATCTCGTCGGAGTGGTAGCCGGCGAGCGCGACCTCGCTCGTTCCGGTGAGATAGAGGTCGTCGCTGCCCAGGTGGTACACCTCGTCTGCATGCGCGCCGAGGAATCCGGTGCCCTGCATGATCTCGGGCTTCACCAGCGTCGGCGTGATCATCGGGATGAACCCGTTGACGAGCGCGCGGTCGAGCGCGTAGCTCATCAACGCGATCTCGAGCCTGGCACCCACGCCCTTCAGAAAGTAGAAGCGCGCACCGCTCACCTTGGCGCCGCGCGCCATGTCGATGGCGTCCAGCTCCTCGCCGAGTTCGAGGTGATCGAGCGGCTCGAAGTCGAACTCGGGGATCGTGCCCACCTCGCGCAGCGTGATGAAGTCATCCTCGCCGCCGGCCGGCACGCCGTCGACGATCACGTTGCCGATGCGGCGAACCGCTGTATCGAAGCGCTCCTCGGCCTCGGATGCCCGTGCCGAGGCATCCTTCACCTGCGCCGCCAGCTGCTGCGCTTGCGCGACGAGCTCCTTCTTCTGCTCCTTGGGAGCAGATGCCACCCGCTTGCCGAACACATTCTGCTCGGCTCGCAGGGACTCGAACTCGGTGATCGCGGCGCGACGTTCCGCATCGGCGACGAGCGCCGCATCGACCGTGTCGCCGGATTCGCCGCGCGCCTCCTGCGAACGCCTGATGAGGTCGGGATTTTCGCGCAGAAGTACGGGATCGATCACCCGTCAAGTCTAGGGTGGCGCTCCGTCGCCCCCTGGGCGAGGCGCAGCCAGCTCGCTCCTCGAGCGAGCCGCCCAGGGAACTGGGGCTCACTCAGGGAGCTGCTGCGCGGGGTGGCCGCCTACCATCCCGGCGCCCGATGAGTAGCGTTGGGCGCGTGAGCGAATCGGTCGCATCGGCGTCCGGCACAGCACCGGACCTTCCCTCCGACGCTCGGCCGCGCCGGGTCGCCATCGTGTACAACCCCTCGAAGGGCAGTACGAAGTCGCTGCGTGCGGCGGTGAAGGCCGGGCTCAAGGCTGCCCGCGATGCGGCCGCGGCATCCGGTGGGGCCGGATGGTCCGATCCGCTCTGGCTGGAGACCACTGTCGACGATGCGGGCCAGGGTCCGACCAGGCACGCACTCGACGCCGGTGCCGATCTCGTGCTGGCCGCCGGCGGCGACGGCACGGTGCGGGCGGTCGCCGCAGGACTGCGCGGCAGCGGCGTTCCGCTGGGGATCGTCCCGCTCGGCACCGGCAACCTGCTCGCACGCAATCTCGGGGTTCCGCTTTCCGATGTGCGGGCATCCGTGCGCCTGGCCTTGTCCGGCGACGACACGTCCATCGACGTCGGCATCGCCGAGCTCACCAGGGAGGGCGGCGAGGCGAGCGCGCACGCGTTCCTCGTGATGGCCGGCATCGGCATCGATGCTGCGATGATCGCCAACACCAATCCGCAGCTGAAGAAGCGGGTCGGATGGCTGGCCTACATCGAGGGCGGCCTGCGGTCGCTCAACTCCCGCAAGTTCCAGATCCACTATCAGGTGCGTGGCCACCAGCGGCACTCGGCGCACGTGACCAGCATCCTCGCCGGAAACTGCGGCGTACTGCCCGGCAACATGGAGCTGATGCCGGATGCCAGCCTCGACGACGGCGAGCTCGACGTCGCGCTGCTGCAGCCGCGCACGCTGTTCAGCTGGCTGTGGATCTGGCGCAAGGTCACGTGGGAGAACCGCGTGCTGCGGCGCACGGCGATCGGACGCAAAATCATCCGGTTCACCACATCGGACAATGCCAAGACCCTGAGCTACTTGCGCGGGGCATCCGTGAACGTCGAGGTCGCCGACGGTGCGGAGCCGGTCGAACTCGACGGAGACAGCTTCGGCGACGTGACGGCGGCGCACTTCTGGGCCGATCCCCTCGCACTCATCGTGCGGGTTCCGCGCGCCGGCTAGCGACTCACATCCGCCGTCCGCGCCATCCACTTCGACGGCTCGGCGAGCGGTTCGAAGCCGAACTTGGCGTACAGGCCGTGCGCATCGGCCGTCGCGAGCAACGTGCGCTTCAGCCCGAGTCGCTCCAGATCGGCGACGACCCCGTCGATCAGGCCGACGCCGACACCGTTGCCCCGCGCCGCGGGATCGACGAACACGTCGCAGAGCCATCCGAACGTCGCGCCGTCCGTGATGACCCGTGCGTACGCGACCTGGTCTCCGGTCTCGGTGTCGAAGACGCCGTAATTGCGTGAACCGTCGATGGCGGCATCCTGAGTGGCGCGAGGGCGGTCGGATGCCCAGTACGACTGCTCGCTCAGCCAGCGGTGTACCCGCCCGCGATCCATCTCGGAGGTGTCGGCGGAGAAGCGGTAGCGGGCATCCATCACCGAAGACTATTCGGCAGAGGTCTCGCGACTCGAACTCGCCCGTCGGCTCCGCAGCGCGAACAGGAAGAGCGGGAAGACGAGCGCGACGAGGCCCGCCACGAGGACCGGCAGTTGCATGACCTGCATGCTCCAGAGAATTTGCGCCGCCGTCTGGTCCAGGTCTCCTGAGCCGGACACGCTCTCGCCCGCACGCTCGAACCAGACCATGGTCAGACCACCCACCACCAAACATCCGCCGATGATCCACGTGGTGATCGCAGCACGACGGAGCCGCACCTCATCTCGGCCCGCGTTGAACGGCGCGCTCATGCGTCCGCCCGATGCTGCGGTCGAATCATCTGCAGCGCGATGGCGCCGACCAGTGTCACCAACCCGACAAGAAGCGCAGGCTGTGCAAGAGCCCAGGCGTAGGCGGAGATGATCAGGATCGGTGAATCGCCGGGCACGCCTCCCGACATGGTCAGATTCACCTGGATGCCCACCATCAGCGCCGCCACCCCGAGCAGAAGCAGTCCGATGCCGACGCACCACAGCGCGACCATCGGCCACATGCGCGCAGCCACCACCTCGCTCCCGTCGGCATCGCCCGACTCGATGCCTGGTGCCGCTGCCCACACGTACGCACCTGGTTCCGGCCACTCCTGGGCGAACGTGACCTCAGCGAGGTCCGGCTCGTCGGTTCTCGCCCGAACGACGGGATCGGCCGTTCTCGCCCGCGACCCGGGCCCAGCACGGTCCACCGCGTCTGCCGACGGAACGCTGTCGTCCTGCGACACGCCCACCGCGAAGTCCTCCACCCCCTCGCGATAGCCGCGTTGGAATCTCGCGTCGTATCGGGGATCGAATCGGTCGTCTCCGCTGTCTGTCGGCATCCATCCTCCTTGACGTCGCCGTTGCGCCGGTGCGCGCTCGCTCAGCCCTGCGGCTCGCCGCCAATCAGGCCGCGCAGCCAGTCGCGGGCCTCGATGAACACGTCGTCGGCGTAGCGCCGGTCGTAGTCGATGGGCTCACGGTCGGCCCGCGGATACGAACCCAAGAAGATGATGTGCGGGCTGAAGCGGAACAGGCCGAGCAGGGCATCCGCAACGCGCTCATCGCGCACGTGCCCGTCGGCGTCGAGCACGAATCGGTATCGCCCGATCTCGTCGCCGATCGGACGCGACTCGATCAGGCTCAGGTTCACGCCGCGGGTGGAGAACTGCTCCAGCATCTCGACGAGCGTTCCGGAGCGGTCGGACGGTAGCTCGACGATCAGGCTCGTCTTGTCGGCGCCGGTGGGCTCCGGGATGCTCCTGGTACGACTGACCAGCGCGAATCGCGTCACGGCGTTGGGGTTGTCGATGATGTTCTCGGCCAGCACCACGAGGTCGTGGTGATCGACGATGGTCGGCGGGGCGATCGCGGCGTCGGCCGGGCTGGCCGGGCGGCCCGCGGCATCCGTCTCGAGCAGCGACGTGGCAGCCGTCACGTTGCTCGACGCCGGTACGTAGTCGTGCGACGGCAGATTGGCGGTGAGCCACGCATTGCACTGCGCATAGGCGACAGGATGCGCCGCGACGGTCTTCACGTCGGCCAGCGTCGTTCCCGGCCGCGCCACCAGCACGAAGCCGACGGGGACCAGGTACTCGCCGACGATGCGCAAGCCGGGATTGGTCGCCAGCGCGTCCTGAGTGGCGGAGACGCCGCCCTCGATCGAGTTCTCGATCGCGATCATCGCGGCGACGCTGCGTCCCGTGACCACATCGTTCAGCGCCTCGCCCACATTGTTCACCGGGCGCCAGGTCTTGCCGTTGGCTTGAGGAACCTGCGCGAGTGCCGCCTCGGTAAAGGTGCCGGTCGGGCCCAAGAAGCTGTACGACTCAGGGGTCTCGACAGGGGCATCCGACATGTCCGCCAGCTTATCGGCGCCACAATTCAGGACATACGCGCGGCCGCCACGGATATGGGGACGAACGCCCCTATGTCCTGAATCGTGGCGGCGGTTTCGGGGGCAGACACCCGCCCCGACCGGATGCGAGACTTGACCGCATGGCCGAACGCGCGGGAACACCAGCAAACCCTGACGACCTGATCGACATCGAAGCGCTTGTGCGGGCGTATTACGACCTGCACCCGGATGCCGCTGTTCCGGCACAGCGCGTCGTGTTCGGCACCAGCGGCCATCGCGGAAGCGCATTCGACACCGCCTTCAACGAGGACCACATCGTGGCGATCACGCAGGCGATCGTGGACTACCGCAAGGCGCAAGGCACCACCGGTCCGCTCTTCATCGGAGCCGACACGCACGCGCTGAGCATGCCGGCGCAGACCACTGCCCTCGAGGTACTGGTCGGCAACGGCGTCGAGGTGCTCGTCGACGAGTACGACGACTTCACACCGACACCTGCGGTGAGCCACGCGATCATCACCTACAACAGGGAGCACCCTGGCGAGGCGCTTTCCGACGGCATTGTCGTGACGCCCAGCCACAACCCGCCGCGCGACGGCGGCTTCAAGTACAACCCGCCGCACGGCGGCCCCGCCGACACGGACGCCACCAGCTGGATCGCGAACCGCGCCAACGAACTCATCGCCGACGGCCTGCGAGACGTGAAGCGTGCAGAGCCGAGCGGCGTCGAGACCTACGACTTCCGCGAGCGCTACGTGGACGACCTGAAGAACATCATCGACATCGAGGCGATCAAGCGTGCAGGCGTGCGCATCGGCGCCGATCCGCTCGGCGGTGCGAGCGCGCACTACTGGTCGCTGATCGGCGAGAAGTACGGACTCGACCTCACCGTGGTGAACCCGGTGATCGACCCGCAGTGGGGCTTCATGACGCTGGACTGGGACGGCAAGATCCGCATGGATCCGTCGTCTCCGTCTGCGATGGCATCCGTTCTGAAGCACAAGGACGATTTCGACGTGCTGACAGGCAACGATGCGGATGCCGACCGGCACGGCATCGTCACCCCCGACGGCGGTCTGATGAACCCGAACCACTACCTGGCCGTTGCCATCCAGTACCTTTACACCCACCGTCCGGACTGGCGACCGGATGCCGCAATCGGCAAGACCCTCGTCTCCAGCACCATGATCGACAGGGTCGCCGAGTCGCTGGGCCGCCGCCTCTGGGAGGTGCCGGTCGGCTTCAAGTGGTTCGTGCCGGGGCTGGTCGACGGCTCCGTCGCGTTCGGCGGCGAGGAGAGCGCTGGCGCGTCGTTCCTGCGGCTGGACGGCACCGCGTGGACGACGGATAAGGACGGCATCCTGCTCGCGCTGCTCGCCGCCGAGATCACGGCGGTCACAGGCAAGAGCCCTTCGCAGCTGTACCGGGAACTCACCGAGCAGTTCGGCGACCCGGTGTACCAGCGAGTGGATGCCGCGGCCACGAAAGAACAGAAGGCCAAGCTCGGCAAGCTCGACGGCGACGCGATCGACGCGACGGAGCTCGCCGGCGAGAAGATCATCGCGAAGCTCTCGAAGGCCCCTGGCAACGACGCCCCGATCGGCGGCGTGAAGGTCGTCACCGAGAACGCCTGGTTCGCGGCCCGCCCCAGCGGCACGGAAGACGTCTACAAGATCTACGCGGAGTCGTTCCTCGGCGCC
>DASZMW010000045.1:0-4622 GCA_035551735.1 Humibacter sp.
CGAGAGAGCGTGCTCGAGTTTCTGGTTGCGGGACTGCATGCCTCAACGTTAGGCCACGGCGCCGACCCGGCCGCCTGCGCGTCGACCCGTCGCCCCCGACCGCCGAACTCGTGCCACGCCGGGCCGCCTCGGGGCGGCGTCGGGAGTGCGTGCCAGCATGAATTCCGTGCCACTGGACTTCACCGCCATCGACTTCGAAACCGCAAACTCCAGTAGCGCGTCCGCGTGTTCGGTCGGACTGGTGAAGGTGCGCGATGGTCGCGTGGTCGACACGGCAGGCTGGCTGATCAGGCCGCCGTACGGGCACGACGCATTCCTGGAGTGGAATATCCGCATCCACGGCATCCACGCGGGCGATGTGACGGCTGCCGCCGGCTGGGTCGAGCAGCTCGACGATCTGGTCGCGTTCGCCGGAGGAGACGCGCTGGTGGCGCACAATGCCGGCTTCGACATGGGCGTGATCCGCGGGGCGTGCGATGCCACAGGCATCCGCTGCCCGTCGTACGACTACCTGTGCAGCCTTCAGGTGGCGCGCAAGACTTACACACTCGACTCCTACCGACTGCCCGTCGCCGCGATGGCCGCCGGCTTCGAGGGCTTCAACCACCACGAGGCGCTGGCGGATGCCGAGGCCTGCGCCGCCATCATCGTGCACGCGGCGAAGCGGCACGGCGCCGGCTCCATTTCCGAGCTCGCCGCTGCCGTGCCGGTGCGCGTCGGGCACATCGGCGACGTGGCGCAGGCCGCCTGAGTTCCCGCCCGACCTCACCAGGGTTCGGTCATCGGTCGAGCGAGACCAACGCCGCCGACGGTGTCGCACTGCGCTGGCGGGGCATCCACCGGATGTCGGCGGCCACTGCGACCATGAAGCCATGGACGTTCTGCTGCTCATCATCGGCCTCGTCGTCGGCGCCATCGCCGGTGTGCTCGGCGGCCTCACCCTGGCCCGCCGCCGTAACCCAGAGACCGTGGAGCCGGGCGTCGATCCGGCCGTGATCGCGGCAGGGCACGCAATCGAGCTGGCCGAGGTCAGGGCGCAGGAGCAGTCGGTGCAGGCATCCCTCCGCGAGCAGCTCGCCGCGGTGTCGGCCACCTCGCAGGGCCTTCGTGAACGCATCGAGCGACAGCAGCAGCAATTCGAGGAACTCGCCGACCGGCAGCGCACCGAGATCGCGGCACAGCGCGAACGCGAGCAGGCGGAAAGCAAGGTGCTGCAGGCTCTCGCACCGGTGAAGGAGACGCTCACCGGCATGCAGCAGAAGGTCGCGCAGCTCGAGGAGCAGCGCAGCAGGCAGCACGGTGAGCTCACGCAGCAGCTCAAGTCGGCCACCGAATCGGAGGAGCGACTGCGCGGAACGGCGGAGTCACTGGCATCCGCACTGCGTTCCAACAGCACGCGCGGCGTCTGGGGCGAGACGCAGTTGCGCAGCGTCGTCGAGGCCGCAGGACTCATCGAGCGTGTCGACTTCGACGTGCAGTCGAGCATCACCACTGACGCCGGCGCCGGGCGACCCGACATGGTCGTGCACCTCCCGGGCGGCAAGAACATCGCGGTCGACGCGAAGGCGCCGTTCAACGCGTTCCTCGAGGCCAGTCGCATCCCGGCCACCGCCTCCGGCGAGGAGGCCATCAAGCGCGAATCACTGCTCAAGCAGCACGTTAAGGCCGTGCGCGACCACATCACCACGCTGGGCAGCAAGACCTATTGGGAGGGCCTTGATGCCTCGCCCGAGATGGTGATCGCGTTCATTCCGAGCGAGTCGCTGGTGTCTGCCGCGATGGAGGCCGACCCCACGATCATGGAGTTCGCGTTCGGCAAGCGCGTTGCGCTCGCCTCCCCCGTGACGCTCTGGTCCGTGCTCAAGACCGTCGCGTTCAGCTGGCAGCAAGACGTGCTGACGCAGGACGCGAAGCTGCTGTTCGATCTGAGCCGTGAGCTTTACTCCCGCCTGGCGACCACCGCCTCCCACATCGACAAGCTCGGCCGCGCGATCAAGGGCACAGTGAACGATTACAACAAGTTCGTCGGCTCGCTCGAACGTCAAGTGCTGCCGTCGGCGCGCAAGCTGAACGCGCTTGACGAGTCCAAGGTCATCCCGCCGCTCGCGGGAATCGAGGAGTCACCGCGCGAGCTCACCGCGTTCGAGCTCGTCGGTGCGCTCGACGGCGGCTCGGAAGCAGACGAGGCTCCGATGGAACCGATCGCGATCGGCGATCGCCGGCACTGATCCCGCCGCCACTGATCCCGCCGCCTCCGCTGCGCCTCACCACCACTTCGACACGAGGTGCTCGGCTGAGACGCGACGTACGGTGCCCGACTTCGACCGCAGCACGATGCTGCTGGTGCGGATGATCGGGCCGTCCCGTCGCACACCGTCCACAAGCCCGCCGTCGGTTACCCCGGTCGCGACGAACAGCGTGTTGTCGCCGGCGACGAGGTCGTCGACCTCGTACACCCGCCCCAGCTCGAGTCCCGAGTCCACGGCGCGTGCCGCCTCCGCATCGTCGCGCGGCGCGACGACCGCCTGCATGAATCCGCCGAGCGCCTTGATAGCGCACGCGGTCGTGATGCCCTCCGGGCTGCCGCCGACGCCGACGCACACGTCGATGCGGGTACCGGGCCGTGCGGCGTTGATGCCGCCGGCGACATCCCCGTCGAGCAGGAGCCGGGTGCCTGCGCCAGCCGCGCGGATCTGGTCGATCAACTCCGTGTGCCTCGGGCGATCCAGCACCGCGACGCGCAGGTCTCCGACCTCCTTGCCCGTCGCCGTAGCGAGCGCCCGGAGGTTCTCGCCGATCGGACGCCGGATGTCCACGACGCCGTGCCCCTCGGGCCCCGTCACGATCTTGTCCATGTAGAACACGCCGGAGGCATCCAGCATGCTTCCGCGGTCGCTCACCGCGATCACGGACAGCGCATTCTGCCGACCGGCAGCGGTGAGCGAGGTGCCGTCGATCGGATCGACCGCGATGTCGCACGCCGGCCCTCTGCCCGTGCCGACGTGCTCCCCGTTGAAGAGCATCGGCGCCTTGTCCTTCTCCCCTTCGCCGATGACGACCACGCCGTCGAAGTCCACCGTCGCGAGGAACGCGCGCATGGCATCCACGGCAGCGCCGTCAGCGTCGTTCTTGCGGCCCTTGCCGATCCACGGAGTAGCCCTGATGGCGGCAGCCTCGGTCGCCCGCACCAATTCAAGAGCGAGGTTGCGGTCGGGATTCAGGGCGCCGGCATCCCGAATCGGAGCCACCTGGTGCTCGACGGGCGACGGTTGTGCAGCGGACGGGGCTGTGCTGATGATGGTCACATTCCAACCCTCAGCCGATCGGCCCGATTCTTCTCACCGAGCACCATCAAAAGATCCGGAATTCTTCACTGCGCGTGAAGTCAGCGCAATGGCGGTGACCGGTTCAGGATGCCTGGCCACGGGCATCCGCTGGATAGACTCGTGCTGATTCCCGCCTACGTCTTTCTTGGAGAAGTCATGCCCATCGCGACCCCCGAACAGTACGCAGACATGCTCGATCGCGCGAAGAAGGGCGGCTTCGCCTACCCCGCGATCAACGCCGCGTCGTCGCAGTCGATCAACGCGATCCTGCAGGGCCTGACCGAAGCCGGTTCGGACGGCATCATCCAGGTGACCACCGGCGGAGCGGACTACTTCGCAGGCCAAAGCGTCAAGGCTCGCGCAACCGGCGCCCTCGCCTTCGCCAGGTTCGCGACCGAGGTCGCCAAGAGCTATCCGATCACGGTCGCACTGCACACCGACCACTGCCCGAAGCCGGCGCTCGACGACTTCGTTCTGCCGCTGCTCGCCGCATCCGAAGAAGAGGTCAAGGCCGGAGGCAACCCGATCTTCCAGTCCCACATGTGGGACGGCTCTGCCATACCGCTCGACGAGAATCTCGAGATCGCCCAGGACATCCTGAAGCGCACAAAGGCGATCAACGCCATCCTCGAGGTGGAGATCGGCGTCGTCGGCGGCGAAGAGGACGGCGTCAAGCACGAGGGCACGAACGAGGCTCTCTACACGACGGTCGGCGACGTCACCAAGGCCGTCGAGGCGCTCGGCCTCGGCGAGAATGGCCGCTACATCGCCGCTCTCACCTTCGGCAACGTGCACGGCGTGTACAAGCCGGGGGGCGTGAAGCTGCGCCCCGAACTCCTCGGAGAGATCCAGGCGGGCATCGCCGAGAAGTTCGGCACCGGCGCGAAGCCGCTCGACCTCGTGTTCCACGGCGGATCGGGTTCGTCAGCTGCGGAGATCGCCGAGGCGGTCTCCAACGGCGTCGTCAAGATGAACATCGACACCGACACGCAGTACGCGTTCACCCGGTCGGTGGCCGGGTACATGTTCGAGAACTACGACGGCGTGCTCAAGATCGACGGCGAGGTCGGAAACAAGAAGGCGTACGACCCGCGCGCGTGGGGCAAGGTCGCGGAGACGGCGATGGCGCAGCGCGTGATCGAGGCGACGCAGCAGCTCGGCTCGGCCGGCCAGTCCGGCAAGTAGTCGCCTTCCGCCACCCGGCGACGCACAATTCAGCACGATTCAGGCAGAACGGCCCGAAGCTCGGGGTTCCCGGTCTTCCAGCGCTCGCTCTGCCTGAATCGTGCTGCGGGC
>DASZMW010000046.1:0-3370 GCA_035551735.1 Humibacter sp.
CGAAGGGATCGACAGCGCGCCGGGTCGCACCTGGGCACGCGCGATCGACCGGCTGGCCGCGCTGCCGCTCGCACACGTGAAGCTGAGCGGGTTGGCAGCGGAGGCGTCCGCCCAGGAGTCGCTCGATGTACACGCCGAGGAATTTCTGGTGCACGCGCTGAGTGCGTTCGACCCGGCGAGGTCGATGATCGGCAGCGACTGGCCGGTGAGTGCGCTCACCGGTGCCACGACCACGTTCGCGAGCTGGCGGGAGCGCGTGCGCGCCGCAGCTATCACGGCGCGCTTCACCGACGGCGCGGTGCGTTTGATCGAGTCCGAAACCGCGACGCGGTTCTACCGGCTACCGATCCCTCGCTCCGCCAGGGACGGAGCGAGAAACGGAGCCAGAGACCGAGCCGCGAACTGAGCCGGCGACCAGGCGCAGACGATCACGCCGCACCGTCGTAGGCATCCTGCGACGCCGATACATCGCTGAGATGCTCGATCGACCACTCCTGGAGCGCCTTGAGCGGTTCCAGCAGCGTTCGGCCCGCCTCGGTGAGCGCGTACTCGACGCGAACCGGCACCTCGGGATACACGGTGCGGAGCACGAGCCCGTCGCGTTCGAGTCCTCGCAGGGTCTGGGTCAGCATCTTCTGCGAGACGCCCTCGACGCGCCGACGGAGCTCAGAGAATCGCGCGTCGCCCTCGCCCAGCACAACGACGATGAGCACGGTCCACCGATCGCCGATGCGGTCGAGGATGCGACGGGTCGGGCAATCGGCCCGGTACGGGTTGCCGAGGGTGGTCGGCGATGTGGTTACCACGAAGTGCCTTCTTCCCAAAGGAGATCTGCTCTCTTATGGTAACCATGTGCCTCGTCGCGAGGTACCGCTCACACGAAGAAAGGCATCACCATGTCCCGCATCACCGTCATCGGCGGCACCGGCTACGCCGGGTCCGCCATCGTCGCCGAGGCAGCCGCCCGTGGTCACGACGTGACCGCCCTCAGCCGAACTCTTCCCGCCGAGCCCGTCGCCGGCGCGAGCTACGTTCAGGGCGACGCCACGGATGAGGCGGCGCTGTCGTCGGTGATCTCCGGCTCGGACGTCGTAGTCGGTGCGCTCGCTCCTCGCGGTCCGCTCGCCCCCAGCGATGGCGCGGACCCGTTCCGCGACGTGTATCGCACGATGGCTCGGCTTGCCGATGCCGAGGGTGCTCCGCTGTTCATCGTCGGCGGCTACTCGTCGCTGCGCCCGGCCGCCGGAGCACCGCGTTATGTGGAAGACCTCAGCGACGTACCCGCTGAGATTCACGCCGAGGTCACCACGGTCGCCACGCTGATCAGCGACGACCTTCCCGCGACCTCCGAAACGCTCGACTGGGTGTTCGTGAGCCCTGCTGGTCAGTTCGGTTCCTTCGCACCCGGCGAGCGGCTCGGCGAGTACCGGGTCGGCACCGACATCGCTGTCGAGCCCGACGGCGGCGGAGCCATCTCCGGCGCGGACTACGCCATCGGGTTCGTCGATCTCATCGAGCAGGGCGACCACCACAGGGCGCACCTGAATCTCGCCTACTGAATCTCGCCCACTGATCGGGTCGTGGGAGGGGCGCACGTTCTTCCTCTCCCACCACCCGTCAGTCCAGCGCCTCCCACAAGCTGTCCGGAATCGTGGCGTCGATGCGCTGCACGTTCTGCCGCACCTCGTCCGCCGACGCCATGCCGACGAGCGTGGTGGCCACGACCGGATTGCGACCGGGGAACTGCAGCGCGGCGGCCGGGAGCTCGACCCCGAACGACGCGCACACGCCGGCGAGTTCGCGAACGCGGTCGAGCACGGCGCGAGGGGCGCTGACGTAGTCGTAGCGGGCATCCGTCGGCGGCTCGTTCGTCGCAAGCAGACCCGAGTTGAACGGCGCAGCACTGACGACGCTCACACCGCGCTCTGCGCAGACCGGAAACAGCTCATCGAGAGCAGGCTGCTCGAGCAGCGTGTAGCGGCCGGCGATCAGCACCAGGTCGAGGTCGCCCTCCCGCACCGCCCGCGCGGCGGCCGCCGTGTTGTTGGTGCCGACGCCCACCTCGCGCACGAGTCCCTCATCACGCAGGGCGGCGAGCGCCGGCAGGCCCTCGCGAAGGCCGCGGTCGAGGTCGTACACGTCGGGATCGTGCAGGTAGACGACGTCGACCCGGTCGAGCCCCATGCGCTGGAGTGATTCGTCGAGACTGCGACGGATGCCCGCCTCCGTCGTGTCGAATCGGCGCATCAGATCGCCAGGCACCTTGAACACCCGGTCGAGGTCGCCACTGCCGTCGTCATCGGGGTTCGGCACGAGCAGCCTGCCGACTTTGGTGGAGACGGTGAACTCGTCACGCGGTTTGCCGCGGAGAAAGGCGCCGAGCCTGCGCTCGCTCAGTCCGAGACCGTAGTGCGGGGCGGTGTCGAAGTAGCGGATGCCGGCATCCCACGCCGCCTGCAGCGCGTCGTGAGCCTGTTCGTCTGACACCTCACGGTACAGGTTTCCGAGCGGTGCCACGCCGTAAGACAGCGGGCCGAACGGGATGCTCACGCCGTGGCATCCGTTCCGCCGCTCGTCGCGTGGGCGCCGTGCCACTCGAACTCGTCGAGCGAGGCCGGCCACATCTCGGTTCCGCCGCCGGGCGCGGTCGGGGGCACGTAGCGCGCGTTCCGCACCACGACCGGGGTCACGAAGTGCTCGTGCAGGTGGTCGACGTACTCGATCATCCGACCTTCCATGGTGCCGGTGACCGCGACGAAGTCGAACATCGAGAGGTGCTGCACCGCCTCGCACAGCCCGACGCCGCCCGCATGCGGGCAGACGCGAACGCCGAACTTCGCGGCGAGCAGCAGGTTCGCGATGTTCTCGTTCACGCCTCCGACGCGCGTGGCGTCGATCTGCATCACCTGCAGACTCTGCGCCTGCAGCATTTGCTTGAAGATCACACGGTTCTGCACGTGCTCGCCGGTCGCGACGGGAATCGGCGCGACGCCACGGGCGATGGCGGCGTGGCCGAGGATGTCGTCGGGACTCGTCGGCTCCTCGATCCACGCCGGGTCGAACTCGGCGAGCGCATTCACCCACTCGATCGCTTCGGCGACATCCCACCGCTGATTGGCGTCCATCGCGATCGGGAAGGTCGCCCCGAGCACCTCGCGCGCGATACGGAAGCGACGGATGTCGTCGGCGAGGTCCGCGCCCACCTTCAGCTTGATCTGCTCGAATCCGGCTTCAACGGCTTCGCGGCACAACCGGGTGAGCTTCTCGTCCGAGTATCCGAGCCATCCGGGCGACGTCGTATAGGCCGGATAGCCCTCGCGCTTCAGCACCTCGATGCGCTCGGCACGACCCGGCTCGGCCGTCCGAAGGA
>DASZMW010000047.1:0-10739 GCA_035551735.1 Humibacter sp.
GTTCGAGCGTGTCGACGAGTTCGATGGCACCGTACTTCTGCCCAGCGCGCGATCCCGACCAGGCGTGGGGAGCCAGCGACATGGACTCCTGCCCGACGACCACGACGATGTCGGCGTCGCCGTCCTCGATCAGCTTCGCCGCTGCGGCCACGGCAAGCGTTCCGGAGAGGCAGACGGCGTTGAGGGTGATGGCCGGAACGGTCAGCGGGATGCCCGCCCCCGCCGCCGACTGCCGTGCCGGGTTCTGCCCGGCAGCGGCCTGCACCACCTGCGCGCCCTGCACGATGTCGACGCGATCGGGGGCGATGCCCGCCCGGTCGAGCGCGGCGCGCACCGCTGCGGCGCCGAGATCGACTGCGGAAACCGAGGCGAATCCGCCGTTGAACTTGAGGAACGGGGTGCGAGCATAGCTCGCGACGAGCGCATGGCGCCCTGAAGCATTCGGCATGGTCGTACTCCTTTGTCGTGCCGTTTCGAGGATAGCCGCGCGGTCGCTGGTCGAGTAGCGCCGCCGGAGGCGACGCGTATCGAGACCTCACAAGCAAGACAGCTAGGTCTCGATACGCGTCCGCTGCGCGGACGTTACTCGACCGGCGGTGGGGGTGGCATCCTCGAGACCGTGGACACGTCCGGCGAGAGCCTGCTCAGCATCGTCAGCGACCTGGTGGTGCTCGCCCTGTTCGTGAACACGGGCATCCGGATGCTCCCCGCCACGCGCCCGTTCCCTTGGCTCGCGCTTGTGGTCACCGTGATCGTCGGCGTGCCGTCGTTGCTGCAGCCCGTCTTCCCTCAGCTGACGGATGCCCTCGCCCGTGACTCGCACGCGACGCTCGCGCAGGGTCAGTGGTGGCGCATCCTGACGGCGTTGCTCGCTCAAGACGGAGGAGAGGTCGCCGCGATCTTCAACCTCGTCGTCGTCGCCCTCGTGCTCGTCTTCGGCTCGTGGATCTGGGGCCAACGGCTCGGGGGACAGTGGCTCGCCCTCGCACTGTTCCTGGCGCCGTCGATCGCGCTCAATCTGCTCGCGGTCGCGTGGGGACAGACCGGAGGCGGGTCGTCTTTCGCGTCCGACGGGCTGATCTTCAGCGTCTTCGCCCTCGCACTGCTGATCGGCACGCGCGATGCGGCGTGGCCGTCACGAGTCGGAACGATTGTGGTGCGCGTGTGTGGCGCCGTCGCATCCGTGATCGGAATCGTGCTGGTCATCGCGGGCGACGCCCACGGCGTGGCCATGCTGCTCGGCCTTGTGCTCGGACTGATCGCGTGGGCGGTGGCCCGCCGGTCGTCGCCGACTCGGTTCTAGCTCGCGGATGCTTCGCGCGGCCTCAGAAGGCCGGCCCGCTCCGGATGCTCGTCGAACCACTGCGCCACGTACCAGCACATCGGAACGACGTGATAATTCGTGTTCTTCTCCACATCGTCGACCGCGAACCGCACGATCTTGGCGGCGAGGCCGCGTCCGCGCAGGTTCGGATTCGTGAACGTGCGCGTCATCGAGATCGAGTCGCCGAGCACGGTGTAGTCGACCACGCTGGCGATCTGGCCGCCGGAGCGCAGGACGTAGCGGTGGGCATCCGGTTCGTGCGCGTATTCCTCGGCCATGGTTTCAGGGTAGGCGGGTTGCCCCGGCGCGTTCGCCCCTCGACGACTTGACGGGCAGGTCGGCCGCCTTCAGGCGCTGGGTCGCACCGGTCGACCACGCGGCTTCGACACCGGCGAGGGTGGCATGCAGACGGGCGGCGTGTGCGAAGTCCGGGGTCTCGGTGCCGGATGCGCGAAGGTCGTCGCGGAGGTCGAGGTAGGCGTGAGCCAGGTTGGCCGCGACATCCGGAACGTGCTTCACGCGCGTGTAACGGTCGGGAACGGCGAGCGGGAGCAGCGACGATTCGCCGCCGCGAGCAGCACTGAGTGAGATGCGCCCGATCTGGATCAACGGCAGTCCCTCGTCGATGGTGACGACCACGACGCCGTCCGTTCCGACGATCTCCCATCGCAGCCCGGGCCCGGCCGGGCGCCCACCCCGAAAGTGCAGGGAGACCACCGCCCCGTTCGCCAGCCTGCCCGTGGCGGCGATCTGATCGTGCACACGGTTCGATACCCATTCACCGGTGTCGGTGTTTCGCTGCTGGGTGCGCAGCACACTTGCGGATGCCGCGACCTCTGTCAGGTCGCCCAGCACGAACGTCATGGCATCCAGCGTGTGGCCGATGGGGCCCGCAAGCATGGTGAATCCGTTCTCGGGTACCAGTTGGTAGAGGCGTGAACTGTCGGTCGTCCCGCCCCAGTTGCCTCCAACCGCCGTGATGCCGGTGGAGAGAACGTCGCCGACGTAGCCTTCCCTGATCAGATCCTTGAGGTAGACGAGAGCAGGAGCCGAACGCGCTTGCAGCATCACGTGAGTTCCGACGCCGGCGAGGCGGGAACGCTCGAGCAAGTCGGATGCTTCCTCCGCCGTTCGTGCCAGCGGCCACTCGCTCAGCACGTTCGCGTTCCCGGCCAGTGCGGGCACGATCAGGCCGGCATGGTCGGGCACTTTCACCGCGACGACGACGAGGTCGACTTGCCCGGACACCGCCATGTCCGCTGCAGAGTCGAACGCGTGCGCAATCTCGTACCTGTCTGCCGAACGACGGGCCGACCCGGCAGAGCTCGCCGAAACGCCACGTAGCTCGAGACCCTCCACTGCGGCTATTGCGGGCAGGTGCGCCGCCGCCGCCCATCCACCGCGCGCGCTCAGCCCAGCAATCCCGATTCGAATGTTCTCCGGCATGTCGCCCTCTCTACGTGATTGCAATGCTTTCACGGGTGATCGTGGACCATTCGTGCACGGAGACGCGGCGTAACGTGAACCTCGACCGTCAGCCGAAGGAGCACCGATGCCCGAATTCTCCGCCGCCCACGAGGAGCTCCTCGCGCAGGTACCCGTTCCGCACGGAGCGAGGATCGAGGGCTCGCCGATCACGTACGGTCACGACGGCACGGAGCTCGAGGGATACGTCGCGCACGACGCGGCGGCGAATGAGCCGCGGCCGGGCATCCTGATCGTGCACGACTGGCTGGGCGTCGGACCGAACGTCGAGGTGCGCGCCCAAATGCTCGCGCGGCTCGGATACGTGGCCTTCGCCGCCGACATCTACGGTGCGGCCGAGCGGCCGACGCCTGAGACGGCATCGACGCTCGTCGGCAAGTACTACGGCGATCTTCCGCTGATGCGCGCCCGCGTGCAGGCCGCGTACGACACGCTGGTCGAGCTGCCGCAGGTGGATGAGACCCGCATCGCCGTCATCGGATACTGCTTCGGCGGCTCTGCGGCGCTCGAGTTCGCGCGCACGGGGGCCGACATCCGCGGCGTCGTCTCGTTCCACGGCCGTCTGATCACGCACGAGAAGAGCGATGCGGATGCCATCCGCGCCAAGCTGCTCATCCTCACCGGCGGCGTCGACCCGGTGGTGAGCGACGACGATCTTCACGCTTTTCAGGACGAGCTGCGCGCCGTGCCCGAGCTCGACTGGCAGACCGTCATCTACAGCGGTGCGCCGCACGCCTTCACGGTGCCGGGCGAGAAGTATCGTCCGCTGGCGGATGCCCGCAGCTGGCGCGCGCAGCTCGACTTCTTCGACGAGATCTTCGCGTAGGGCGCCGCAGTTGGCTGAGTCGAGGGCTGAGTCGAGGGCGGCATATTCGCCGCGAGGGACTGTTGCAAAATGCGTATTTTGCAACATCGTCTCGGGCAAGGCATCCGCCCGCGAGGTCTTCAGGTCGAATGACTTCGTCGCCTTCCTCGACGCGCACCCGGTGTTCCCTGGACACGTGCTGATGGTGCCGACGGTTCACGTGCAGACGTACGACGAGCTGCCCGTCGAGCTCGCGGAGCCGTGGGTGCGCACGTCGCAGTCGTTGCAGCGCGCAATCGAGAAGGCGACGGATGCCGACGGCAGCCTCCTGATCATCAACAACGTCGTCTCGCAGTCGGTGCCGCACCTGCATCTGCACCTCATCCCGCGCCATCGCGCCGACGGCCTGCGCTTCTGGCTCGGTCCGCGCCACTCTTACGCGTCCCCAGAGGAGGCGGATGCCATGGCTGCCCGCATCCGAGCCGCCCTCGGCCCGTAGCGATTTCAACACCCCAGCCGCGGCCTGATATAGTCGTCAGGTTGATCACTGAGCCTTGGGCTCGAGAGAAACAGCAGTCGCGCCCGTAGCTCAACGGATAGAGCATCTGACTACGGATCAGAAGGTTGGGGGTTCGAATCCCTTCGGGCGCACACTGTGTTGAGACAGTAGAAACCCCCGGAATCACGCGGAAGTCGAGCGTGAACCGGGGGTTTCGTTTTGCCCACTGCGAGGCCGATTATTCGGCTTGTGTGTGCAGTGTGTGTGCACCGGCTCTCGGGTTGAACGAAACGCAGACTGCACGACATGCACGGCGATTCTGATGAACAGTTGAGCGGATCCTGCGCCGCTCTTCGCACCCTCTGAAGGTCGCTTCTCGACGATAGATATCAGGTCGTTGCAGTCACCCGAAGACTGTGAAACACCGAGGTATGGCGAGACCCGAACTTGCCACAACCAGGCGCCCCACCCACCTCCCCCGAGGATGGGTGGGGCGCCTTCGTCCTCTCCCGTAGGCTCGCTCGCAGTTGCCGGGTACGACGCTGTGCGCCGCTTCCTGAGCCGTCCGATGCACGACCGGCGAGACCTGTCAAGGCGTAGGAAGATGGTCAGCCGCAGACGTACGTTGCCGCATGGCCAACACCGAGAGTCATCCAGATCCTGACAGCCTTCCCGACGGATCGGCATCCGAGAACGAGCACGAGGACACCGCCTCCGGTGGTGTCTCGCCCGACGACGACCATGAAGATGACGATCCCGAGGGCCTCATGGTGAACCCGGATGAAGTAGACCGAGAGCACGATACTGACGGATCAGGGATGCCGATCGACAACCCATCAGGATGACGCATGCCTGCGACGGTCGCACGCCGCTCCTCGGTCAGCTCGTCCGGGTGGACGGACTCGCTCGAGTCGAGTTCTGGGCGATCCCGCCGTTTCTACGGCGTCCTCACGGCTCGAACACCAGCGGCGGCGGGCTGATCACGGTCTGGTACCACGTCCACGATTCGCCCGAGAGTTGCTCGATCGCCACGTAGCACTGCTGCGACGCCGGTAGCCCGTTCATCGCCACCGAGAGCGACTGCTGGCCGTTGATCGTGCGGTTGCCGATTCCTCCCGCGCTGGATGCCCCGACCTGGCTCACGGAGAACACGGTCGAAGTCTGTGCCCACAGATAGAACGTGAAGACGTAGTTCGCTGTCGCTGTGAGGTGTCCATGGCGCCCGCGAAATCATTCGAGGTTGCGTGTGACATGCGCGCAGCTTAAGTTCGCCGATCGGATGCCGCGACCCTCGGACAGGGGGGACTCCACCGTGAACGGGTGGCCTCGCTAGGGAGCGTCTCAGGGCGCCGGTCAATTCGGCGCAGTGATGAACCCTTGTTTCTTCATCCAGTCGAATGCGACGTCGGCAGGCTCCTCGCCCTTCACGTCGACGAGGTAGTTCAACTTCTGCTGCTCGCTGTTCGACAGCTTCCGAGAGATCTGGTCGAAGACCTGCTTCAACTGGGGATACTTCTTCAGTGTCGCGGTACGGAGCATCGGGGCCACGTTGTAGGCGGGGAAGAAACTCCTGTCGTCGTCGAGCACGGTCAGCCCGAGCGCCTTGATGCGCCCGTCGGTGGTGAACACCTCGCCGAAATTGCAGAGACCACGATCGGTCGCCGTGTACACCGTTCCGGTGTCGAGGATCTTCACGTTCTTCGTCGGGACTCCGTCGGCCGCACCGAGAGTGAGGCCGTAGTGCGCGAGCATCGGTTTGAACCCGTCGGAGCGCGAGTTGAACTCGGACTCAACGCAGAACGTGCGCTCGCTCACCGGCAGATCCTTCAATTGCGATAGCGACGAGATGTTGCCGAGTTTCGACACGGCCTCGGAGCGAACGGCCATCGCGTACGTGTTGTTCAGCTCGGCGGGCTGCAGCCAGGTGAGACCGTTCTTCAGGTCAGCGGCCTTCACAGCATCGAACTGCTTCGTCGGGTCCGGGATGCCCGCCGCATGCCCCAGATACGTGAGCCATGCGGTGCCCGTGTACTCCCAGGTCATGTCGGCGCTGCCGTCCAGCATGAGCTGGCGAACCGCAACGCTGCCGGGAACGTTGGTCATGTCGGTGACCTGGAACCCGGCCGCCTTCGCGGCAAGCACGGCCATCTTGCCGAGGATGATCTGCTCCGTGAAATTCTTCGACGTCACGGTGAGCGAAGCGCCGGCGGGCAGATCGTCGATGCGGTGGATCGAACCCGGCGCGACTGCCGGCACGAAGGCCGTCGCCGGTTGCAGACCGCAGCCGGCCAGAGCGAAGGTGGATGCCAGCACCACGCACGACATCGCGGCGCGGCGGAACAGACCCTTTCGAGGCGTCTTCATGCTCAGAGTCCTTTCGGGCGGGCGTAGTGCTCGACGACGCGCCCGAGCCAATCGATGAGGAGCGCGAGAAGCGCGGTGAGCAGCGCACCGGAGATCAGCACGCGCGGGAGGAACAGGTTGACGCCGGTCGTGATGAGAAGGCCGAGACCGCCGGCGCCGATGAAGGTGGCCAGGGCCGCCGAACCCACCAGGAGCACGAGCGCCGTACGGATGCCCGCGAGCATGACGGGCACGGCGAGCGGCAACTCGACACGCAATAGCACGGCGAACGCGGTCATGCCCATGCCCCGACCCGCTTCCACGAGCCGCTCGTCGACGCTCTGGATGCCGATCATCGTGTTGCGAAGAACCGGCAGCGCCGCGTAGAGCACGAGCGCGACGACTGCTGCCCAGAATCCGAATCCGAGCCAGAAGGCGAGCAGCACCACCAGGCCGATCGCGGGAGCTGCTTGCCCGAAGTTCGCGAGCGTGAGGATGACGCCGCTCGCCCGCACGAACGGGCGTCGCGTCAGCAGCACGCCGAGCGGGATGGCGAGGACGAGCACGATTGCGGCGGACACGAACGTGAGCGCGAGGTGTTGGCCCGTGTAGGCGACAAGGTCCGCCGGGTTCAAGGTGCTTCGCTCGGTCGGAGACAGGTCGGCGGTCAGCAGCCAGACGACGAAGGCGGCGAGGATGACCAGCACCACGATCGGCTGGACCAGCAGTCCCCGCCAGGTGGCGGGACTGCCGGCGGTCTCCGCGCGGGCGGCATCCGTCATACCGCGGCTCCCGACTGCTGGATCTCGATGGTGTCGGTGTTGAGGCCGACGGGTGCCCGAGCGGAGTCGCGTGCATCACTGCGGGACTGGGTGATCGCATCCATGATCACTTCGACGTTGATGACTCCGACGAAGGCGTCGCGCTTGCCGGTCACGAGCGCGGCGCCGGCGTTGGACACCAGCATCGTGTCGAGCGCGTCGTTGAGCGTCGAACTCTGGGCGACGATCGGCAGTTCTGGATCTTGCGACCCCGAGATCGTCGCTAGGCGGGTGAGCTGGCGTTGCGATGGCCAGCTGAGCGGCCGGTTTCGGTCGTCGAGGATGACAGCGTGACCGTGGCCCGCTTCTTTCGCCCTTGCGAGCACGTCGGCGGCCTGCTCTCCCGGGTGTCCGATCACCGCGTCGGCGAGTTCGACGTCTTTCACGCGATTGAGCGTGAGCTGCTTGAGCCCGGCTCCCGATCCGATGAAGTTCTCCACGAACTCGTTCGCGGGTTCCGCGAGGATGCGCTCCGGGCTGTCGTACTGCACGATGTGGGCGCCCTCCGAGAAGATCACGATCCAATCGCCGAGCTTCACGGCCTCGTCGAAGTCGTGTGTCACGATGACGATGGTCTTCTGCAGCTCTTCCTGAATCTTCAGCAGCTCGTCCTGCAGCCGCTGGCGCGTGATCGGGTCGACGGCGCCGAACGGCTCGTCCATCAGCAGCACCGGCGGGTCGGCGGCCAACGCACGAGCGACGCCGACGCGCTGCTGCTGGCCTCCTGAGAGCTCCTTCGGGTAGCGGCCCCGGTACATCTCCGGGTCGAGGGAGACGAGCTCGAGGAGTTCGTCCACGCGGTGGGCGATCTTCTCCTTCGACCAGCCGAGCATCTTGGGGACCAGAGCGATGTTCGCGCCGACGGTCATGTGCGGGAAGAGCCCTCCGGCTTGGATGACGTATCCCATCCGCCGCCGCAAATCGTCGCCGCCGATGGCCGTGACGTCTTCGTCACCGAGCTTGATACGCCCCGCCGTCGGCTCGATGAGCCGGTTGATCATCTTCAGCGTCGTCGTCTTGCCGCAGCCGGAGGGGCCGACGAGCATCACGATCTTGCCGGCGGGAATCTCGAGCGTGATTCCGTCGACCGCGGCCTTCGCCTGGCCCGGGTATCGCTTGGTGACTTGATCGAGCAGGATGCTGCTCGAAGCGGCCTGATCGGTCTGGATGGCGTTACTTGCTGACACGGATACCTCGCGAGATGGTCAGGCGGCCGAGGCCGACGAGTAGAAGGTCGAGGATCAGCGCGAGGATGACCACGCCGATCACGCCGACCGCGACGGATTCGAGGGAGTTGGCGCCGCCGAGCCGCGACAGCCCGGAGAAGATGAAGCCTCCGAGCCCCGGACCCAGCGCGTATGCGGCGACGGCGGCGATCCCCATCACCATCTGCGCCGAGATGCGTACCCCGGTGAGAATGATCGGCCACGCCAGAGGGAATTCGACGGTGAACAGAGTTCGCAGCCGTCCCATGCCGATGCCACGCGCGGATTCCACGATCGACTGATCGATGTTGCTCAAGCCGACGACCGCGTTGCGCAGAATGGGAAGTGCGGCGAAGAACGTCACCACGACCACCGACGGGGTGACACCGAACCCGAGCGGGGCGATCAGGATGCCGATCAGTGCGAACGAGGGAATCGTCAGGCCGACCGCTGAGACGCCGTTGGCGATCGAGCTGAACCGAGGGCTGCGGTAGACGAGGAACGCGACGAGCAACGAGATGACGATTGCCAAAACGAGCGACTGGACGACGAGGGAGAAATGCTGCCAGGCCGCGAACCAAATCTGGTCCCATCGGTCGACCACAAAGCTCCACAGCATCAAATCGTCCTTCACACCGGTTTCGTATATCGCTCGTCAGCCGGCACCCGACGCCATGCGCCTGTAACCGGACGGCCTACACCATACGGGGTGCCGTGGGCTCGGCGCACACCGAGGGGCGATCCTGGCGGCAGGAGAACGGTGGAATCATCGCTCACGCAAAGTGAAGAATCCCTGATCAGACGCGGAACACTCGAATTGCGCAAGAAAAATGCGATGAGTTCGCCACGCGCAGGGTGCGGCTTCGGGAATCGGCAGGCAGCCCGGAGGGGCAGCGCCCCCATTCCGGCGCTGCCCCTCCGATGTCCTGCGCCGCGGTCGGCGCCTCACATGTCAGGCCGGCGACTGCAGCCCGATCTGGAAGCGCACTGCGCCCTGTTCGTCGAGCTGGGCGTCGAGCACCTTGTCGTTCAGTGCGGCAGATGCGTTGTCTTCGATGAAGACTCGGGCGTCACCGCCGATGACGATCTGGTCGTCGGCCTCGGGGGCCGGTACGACGGTCACGGCGAACGCCTGGCTGTTCTCTTCCGGGCTGCTGATGCGCAGACCCCCTTGGGGTGAATCCACCGTCTGCTCTGTGAGCGTCTTGACGATCGTGCTTGCGTTCTCGGTGAGGGTGAGCATGGGCTCTCCTTCCGGTAGCGGGCAATGAGTCGGCCACGATTCCGCAGGCCGCTGCGAGCCGCAAGTTGTCGTCGCCGATTCTGCGCGGATGCCCAGGCTGACCCCCATAGGGGTGACGAACTCAGGTGGCCGTCGTGGCCTTCGGCACGCCGAGCATCCTGCCCAGCAGCGACTGCAGAGGTCCGGTCAGCAGCATGACGAAGAGCGGCCAGTAACTGAGTGCGGGGAAGACGACCGCGAGAACGAGGGCGACGGTGAACAAGAGTGCCATTGAGAGGTCGACAGCCACGCCGCTGCGCAAGTGCACGTCGGTGACGCCGTGCAACGACGTGTGTGCCCGTAGATAGAGGCGTAGCAGAAGAGTCAGCAGGCAGGTGACGACCATCGAGCCGATGTAGACGGCCTTGACGATCGTGTCGGTGTCCTTCATCGCACCGGACAATGCCGTCGCGACGGGCAACCACACGATCGACAGCAACCACGCGATGTTCAGCCACAAGAGACCGGTCGACACGAGTTTCACGCTCGCGAAGAGGCGGTGGTGATTCAGCCAGAACATCGCGATGATGACGAAGCTCAGTACGAAGCTGAGTAGCTGAGACCCGTGGTGATCGAACCACCACGCTGCTCCCTTTGCGACGGCAAGGTCTGACGTGGCCGCATCCATGAGGGGCAGAATCAGCAGCGTCATCGCGATAGCCACGACGGCGTCGATGAATGCTTTCGCGCGCTCGGCGCTGAACAGCCCGTCCGGTATCCCGTCCAGTGTGCCGTCGCCCGCGACCTCTTCGCTCACGGCACCGATGCTATCCGCAACAGGGGTGGGCGCCCGAGGGACCACACTCATGGCCCCGACCACGAGCAGTCGCGCCACACGCGGCAGGATGGTGCGGTGGAGTACTGCATCTTCGTCGAGCCACAGCTCGGCATGACCTGGGACCAACTGCTCGCCGTAGCGCAGGCATCCGAAAGGCTCGGCTTTCACGGGTTCTTCCGGAGCGATCACTACATCGC